>NZ_JBSFDA010000146.1:0-26370 GCF_053593675.1 Streptomyces sp. NPDC002156
GCCCGATTTCGATAGGAGACGGTCGGCGATCATGCGCTGAGCCGCCACTAACGGGTGACCTGCGAAGTCCGGGTCCAGGCCGGCTGAATTACGCGGAACGCAGGCAACGGCGGAGAGCCCTGGCCGCGTATGGCGGCACATGCGGGAAGCGTCGAGGCCACCTACTGGCTCGGGCCGAATCTTGGCATGCAGCAAAGGATGCGCGAGTCACAGCAGCTCATCACCCGAGCCGCCCAGGCCGGACATCCGGCCGCCATAGAGCACCTGACTTCGTCGGACGAGGCCCGAGCACCACGCTCATCCGGCCACGAGGTGCGCCCGGTACCAGGGGGCCGCCTCGGTCAATCGGTCCAGTGGACCGGGACCTGGAGCGCATCCCGCGAGCCGCCAGATCTCCTCGCTCTCGTACCAGTGGTCGCGCGCCAGCAGGGCGAACTGCCTCTCGCTGATGCGGCCGGGCACCTCCCGAAGCCGCGCCAGACACTGTTCCCAGGTCAAGTCACCGGTGACCGGTGACAGTACGTCCAGCTCCGCGAGCCTCGTCATGAGGTCGCGGTTGCGCACCGGCGTCGGATGGCTGGCGTGGAAGACCCCAGAGGGCACGGTGTCCGGTGCCGTGGCCAGGGCCGTGACGAGCCGGGCCAGGTCCTCGACGGCCACTGCGGAGACCCGCCCGCGACCGCCGTCCCAGCGGAACGGCACCCGCCGGAGCAGTTCGCCGAGCGCGGGCACGACCCAGCGGTCTCCGGTACCGAGGACGAGACCGGGCCGCAGTACGACCGCGCCCGCGTCGAGCGCGATCTGCTCGGCGGCCAGCCGGGAACGGCTGGCCGCCGACACGGGCACGGGCGGGACCCCGTCGACGGGGATGCCGCGGTGCGGTCCGGGACCGTACACCGCCGCCGTCGACAGGTGGACGATGTGCCTCACCCCGGCACGCCGGGCCTCCTCGACGACCGCCCGGGTGCCACCGATGTTCGTCCGCTCACACTCCGGCACTCCGCCGTCGACGCGGCAGGCGAGGTGGACGAGGACGTCTGCACCGCTCGCCGCTCCGTCGAGCGACGCGGGGTCCGACAGGTCCGCGTGCATCCACTCCACACCCGCCGACTCCCGTCGGCCGGCCGGGACAGCGCGGGTGACGGCGCGCACCTCGACGGCACGGCCGTCCGCCCGTTCGCGCAGCAGCAGACGGAGCACCGCCCGGCCCACGAATCCGGTCGAACCGGTCAGCAACACCCGCATGGGTTTCATGGAGCGGCGCCCTCCGCATCATCGCCCGGCACCTCTTGGGCCCTGGATATTCAGTGGAATTGGGTGACCTGACGCCCCGATAGCAGAATAGTACCGCTGACCTGCGAGGATGCGAGTGTCTACGTCGTATCCGCTGCAAAAATCAGGGCACCAATCTGGTGAGCAAAACTACAGGGTGGGACCGCCGGCTGTCGGTGGTGGCTGACGGGAAGAGACTGATCGGGCATGCCTGTGCGGTGCTGTTGCGCCGGGGTGCTGGTCCAACTGGCGATCACGATCGTGCTGGGTGCGTCGAATCTGTCGGAGGCCGAGCAACTCCAGTTGCATCAGCGGCCGTTGTTCGGGCCGCCGGCACGTGTGGAGTCTGCTGCGTCTGCGGCCGGGCGGCTTCCCCTGGCTGACGGTGGCGGGCAAGCTGCTGACCGGCTGGATCGTCATCGACATCGACGCCACCATCATCACGTCCGCGTCCAGGAAAGCGGGGGCTGCGGTCACGTCCGGCTGCCGCGCTCGAAGGACGGCACCTGGGCGGCGACGGGTGGGCTCGACGCGGTGGTTCGGCTGCCCTCTGCCCAACTGCCGCTTCACGGACAGTCGTTCGACCGGCCGGAGGCATCGGGGGTACCGCACTCCCGACGGCAGGAGGCTCCCGTCCTGCGGGCATGACAAGCTTGTCATGCCCGTTCGCGGCTGGCTCAACTGCCGTACATACGAGACCGATTCAGGCGCACATGGCCGTTTCAGGGTGCCGGGTGCAGGGCGAACACTCTTGCCGGGAAGCCCGAGCCGCCGTACGGCTTCGGCCAGGTCGCGACGATCAGGGCGCCCGCCTCCGGGACCCGGTCCAGGTTGGCCAGGAGTTCGATCTGCCAGCGGTCCCGCTGAAGGACGTACAGCTCAAGGCTGTAGTCGCCCGTGGAGCCGGCCAGGGCGGGGTCCGTGTCGGTCTGCTCGTGGCCGATCGCGGTGACGTCCGCGTCCTCGAACAGGTACCGCAGGACGTCCAGCGACCAGCCCGGCGTACGGCTGATGCCCGCCTCGTCGCGGTTGGCCATCGCCACCGGATCCGGCCAGCGCCGGCTCCACCCGGTGCGCAGCGCGACGAACGACCCTGCCGGTACACGGCCGTTGCGGCGCTCCCAGCCCCGCACGTCGTCGAGGGTGGGCACGGCGTCCGGGTCGGCCTCGACCCGCCCCGTGATGTCGAGGACCACCAGCGGGAGGATCATCTCCTCCAGCGGAATCAGGTCCAGGGTGCGCCCGCCGGCCACGAAGTGCGAGGGCGGGTCGACATGGGTGCCCCACTGGCCCACCAACGTGTGGCGGTGCACGGTGAATCCGTCGCCGCGTTCGGTGTCGAAGAGGGTCTCGCGGCCTTCGTCGGGGAAGCCCGCGAAGTGCGGCTGGCCGGGGTGGAAGGCGTGGGTGAGGTCCGTACGGACGGTCTTGGCTGCCAGTTCGCGGTACGCAGCCCACAACCCGGGTTCAGGGAGCCCGGGTTGTGGGTCGGGAGCGGAAGGAGTCATCGTGCGGGTGCCATCACGGCGGGTGCGGACCCGGGCTCCTCAACGGCCGGCGCCGGCTTCAGGGCGCCCTTGCGGCGGGTCAGGCCGACGCCGACGAGGACGACGACCATGCCGGCCGCGACCCGGAGGCCGACGCTCTCACCCAGGAAGACCGCGCCGAGCGCCACGGAGACCACGGGCAGCAGGTAGCCGACCACGGCGGCCTGGGTGGCGCCCTCGGCCGCGATGATCCGGTAGGTGAGGTGGAAGGTGACGCCGGTGCTGAAGACCCCGAGGACCAGGACCGCGACCAGGGCCGTCGTGCTGAGGTGGATCGCGTCCAGGCCGCCGACCGGCACGGCCATGGCCGTCAGCCCGGTCGCCGCGACCAGCTGGGCGGCGGAGAGGGAGAGGGTCGGGATGCCCCGGCCGACCAGGGTGCGGCCCATGTAGACGAAGGCGACGGCGTAGCTGGCCGCGGCGCCGAGGATCGCGAGGGCGCCCCATCCGAGCGAGCCCGACCGTTCCCAGGGCGCGAAGATGACCACGACCCCGCCGAAGCCGAGCAGCAGCCCGGCCAGCCGGACCGGGCGCAGACCGCGCTCGGTGCCCAGGGCGAGCCCGAGGGCGAGGGAGAAGAACGGGGTCGTCGCGTTCAGTACGCCTGCCAGGCCCGAGTCGACGGTCTGCTGGCCGATGCTGAAGAGGGCGAACGGCAGGGCGTTGCAGAAGAAGGCGGCGATGACGATGTGCCGCCAGACCGTGCGGCCGGTCGGCAGGCGCCGCCCGGTGGCGTACAGCGCGCCGGTGAGCACGACTGCACCCAGCACACAGCGGGCGAGTGTGACCTGGAGAGGGGACAGCCCCCGTAACGCCAGTTCGATCCACAGGAAGGTCGACCCCCACAGCAGGGCGAGCACGGCCACTCGTGCCGCACCCCTCAGACTCTGCGTGCTGCCACTGTTCACGATGGTGTCTCCGTATCTGTGTCTGGATCTGTGTCTGGTCCGTGGCTGGCTTGGTCCGGCATCCCTGTTATGAAGGTGCCCCAGCCAAGCTTTGAGGACAAGCAAATGGTTCTACACCTTTTGTTAAGCTGTACTGCATGCTTGATGTGAGGCGCCTCCAGGTCCTGCGCGCGGTGGTCACCAGCGGCACGGTGACGGCTGCCGCGGCCCATCTCGGTTACACCCCTTCCGCCGTCAGCCAGCAGGTGGCGGCTCTGGAGAAACAGGCGGGTACGGCGCTCCTGGAGCGGGTCGGCCGGGGGGTCAGGCCCACCGCTGCGGGTCTGCTGCTCACCGAGCACGCGGGCCTGATCAGCGCGGCCGTCTCCCAGGCGGAGACGGCCCTGGCCGATCTGCGGGCCGGGCGGACCGGCCGTCTCTCGGTCCGCTACTTCGCCACGGCGGGCTCCACGCTGGTCGCGCCCGCGCTGGCCCGGCTCCGGCTCGAACACCCCGGCGTACGGATCGACCTCGAACTCGCCGACCCCGAGGACCCGTTCCACGAGGTGGTCAAGGGGCGGGCCGACCTGGCCGTGGTCGTACAGGCCCGGGACAGGACCGGCGACGGCTCCATCCGTCTCGTCCATCTCCTGGACGACCCGTACGCCGCCGTACTGCCCGCCGACCACCCGCTCGCCGAGCGGCAGGTGATCAACCTGAACGAGCTCGCCGGCGAACAGTGGGTGGGCAGCGAGCCGCCAGGACCCTGTCTCGAACCGGTGCTCGACTCCTGTGCGGCGGCGGGCTTCAGCCCCGACTTCGTCATCCAGACCGAGGACTACGCGACCGCGCAGGGCTTCGTGGCGGCCGGCCTCGGCATCGGTCTGATGCCTCGGCTGGGGCTGCGCACCCCGCACCCGGGCGTGGTCGTGCGCGAGGTCCGCAACCCCGAGCCGGTGCGCGTCATCTCCGCCGCGGCCCGCCGCACCGCACCGGAGCAGCCCGCGCTGCGCGGCCTGGTGGACGCACTGCGGGAGGCGGCCGGCACGGTCGGCACACGTGCCGCAGCCAGCACAATCGATGCAGCCGGCACAGTCGGTACGGCCGGCGAGGGCGGGCGGTCCGATGTGCGGCGCGAGCCTGCCACCGCCGGTCCGGCCGATGTGTCCCGGTCGCGATGAGCGGGGGCGGCGGGCGACGGGTCGGCGGTGGCGGCGCATGTCAGACGGCCACGGGCGCGGAGGTGGCGGGTGCGGAGGCTGTGGCCGGGGTGGCGGACGGGACGGGGGCGGCGGACAGGGTGACGGTGCTGGAGAAGATCTCCCTGTCGTGCTGCCGCGCGACGACCCTGACCTGGTCGCCGTCCACGCTGCGCTCGGTCTCCAGCCAGCAGGGCGCGTCCAGTTCGGCGTACTTGACGAAGACGGAGTCCATGCCGGTCACGGCCGTCCGCCGGGGATGGGCCGCGGCCAGGGACGCCTGGCGGGCGGCCTCCAGGAGCAGCATGCCCGGGGCGTGGTCGACGACGTGATCGAAGAGGACGGGATGCGTCGTGTCCACCCGCAGCTGCCAGCGGCCGGGCCGGTCGGTGGCGGCCAGCACCACGTCCTCGAAGCGGTCGCGGCCGAAGGCCTCCACCCCGGCCGGGGGCGGCAGGGGTACGGCACGGGCGGTGGCGGCGGCCGCGTCGGCGTAGCCGCCACGCAGCCGCTCGTATATCGCACGGTCCTGTATGGAGAAGCTCGAACGGGCGGTGGCCATGGGGCGGCCCGCGCGTTCGACGTCGACCGTCATGGATATCGCGGCGGCGCGGTCGCGGCGGTACTTCACGTCATGGCAGCTGATGCGCAGGTCGAGCTCGACCGGACCGCCGTCGGCGTGCATGGTCTCGGGGTCGACGACCCAGCTGAAGTCCTTCCACAGCAGCTGGTGGCCGAGTGGCACCCGGTAGGCGCGGTGGGACAGCAGCGGCAGGGCCTGCCGGACGGTCTCGCTGAGGAGGAGCGGGTCGTGCAGGCCGAGGTGGGTGCGGTAGAACGGATGCGTCGCAGGCCACTCGGCGGTGACGGCGAAGGCGTCGGGCGCGGACCGCCGCCAGCTGCGCAGGAGCACTTCGTCCTGGTTCGTCTTGTGCGTGAAGGTGGGCTCGACCAGCTCGAAACCGGCTTCGACACGGTTTTGGGCAAGGCTGTACGACATGGTGGTCCCCCCTGATGAGGCGCTGATTTACGGGCACGCGCAGACCAATCGAAGGCGCCCCCAGTGACAGGGGGACGTCGACGTGAATAAAATAGAGGTCGTTCTTTTTGTTTGTCTAGGTGCAAGGAGAGTCCCGCCGATGGCACGACAACGGCAGGAGCGCGCGAACAAGACACGAGCCGCGCTCATCCGCTCGGCGGCGGAGGTGTTCGACCAGGCCGGATACCACGGAGCAGGCCTCAACGCGATCCTGCAACGGGCCGGAATCACTACCGGAGCCATGTACTTCCACTTCAAGTCGAAGGAGGAACTGGCCAGAGCGGTCATCGTGGAACAGGCCGCCGAGCTCCAGTGGCCCAAGGGCGAGCGCGGTCTGCAGCAACTGCTGGACATGTGCGGCTACCTGGCCGTGGAGATGCGGCGCAACGTCCTGTTCCGGGCGGGGGTCCGGCTCGCGGTCGAGCAGAACGAGGTCGGGCTGCTCGACTACTCGATCTACGACTGGTGGTCCGAGCAGTTCCGCGAACACCTCAGTGAGGCGCGGGAACTCGGTCAGCTGCATCCGCACGTGGACTTGGCGGCGTTCGCACAGGTGATCGTGGCCGCGTACACGGGTACGCAGATCATGGCGCGGCTCTCCAGCGGACGGGCCGATCTGCCCGAGCGCATAGAGATGATGCTGCGATGTCTGTTGCCGGCCCTCGCGCCGGCCGAGGTGATCGCGACGCTGCACTTCACCAGAAGTGAGCAGGCGGAGGACATCACCTCCTGAGTCCCATCCGGGTGGGTGCGGTCGCCCTCCGCCGGAGGGCACCCCCCGCCCCTCGACTTGCCCAAGTTGTCCTGGAGTTGCTCCTGCAAGTTATCGGCGGCCGTCCGCGGCAGTAGGTTCGCGGCACCGGTTCGTCGACAACGAGGTCAAGTCCATGGTGAAGCAGACGCGGGCACAACGCACCCGCCAGGCTCTGATCGCGGCGGCTGCCATCGAGTTCGACCGGCACGGGTACTCCGGAACCTCCCTGTCCGCCGTCCACGGTGCCTGCGGTGTGACGATGGGCGCGCTCACCTTCCACTTCCCCGCCAAGGCCGACCTCGCGTCCGCCGTCTGCCGGGAGGCCGAGGCGGTCACTCGCGCGGCGCTGCCCGGCCCTGAACCGGCGCCCACCGTCCGGTCGGTGGCGGAGCTGACCTTCGTGGTCGCCGACCTGCTGGAGTGCGAGGTCACCGTCCGTGCGGCGGCCCGGCTCAGCCAGGAGCGGATGCCGTCCGCCCAGTGGCACGGCGTGTGGCGGGCCGCCCTGCGGGATCTCGTGCCGCTGCTCCACCGGACGGCAACCCCCGGCGCATGGCCGCAGCCCGGCGAACTGGAGCTGCTGGCCGTCTACTTGACCGCCGGCGCCGAGGCGGCCCTGCGCGCAGGACAGCCCGGCGGTGAGGTACGGGCCCAGCTGGAACGCCTGTGGGGGCTCGTCCTCGACGCCGCACCCAAGTCGGCGTCGAACCCCGTTCCCCACCCCGCCCCGGACTTTCGTCCGCTCCTCCCGGACCACCGCCCGGGTTCACTCCCTCTCACGAATGGGCTCAATCCATGACTCGACGCTGCGCGCTCGTCACCGGCGGTTCCCGGGGAATCGGCGCCGCGATCGCGACCGAACTCGCCGTCGCCGGGCACCGCGTTGCCGTGCACTGCCGTACGGACACCACCGCCGCCAAGGCCGTACTGGACGGCCTGCCCGGCACCGGCCATGTCCTGGTCACCGGGGACCTGGGGAGCCCGGGCGCGGCCCAGGAGATCATCGACTCCGCGGTCCAGCGGCTCGGCACGGTGGACGTGCTCGTCAACAACGCCGGTGTGTACACCGAACAGCCCGTCGCCACCACCTCGTACGAGGACTGGCAGCGGGACTGGCGGCGGCTCGTCGATGTGAACCTGTTCGGGCCCGCCGACCTGATCTGGCGCCTGGTCGACCATCTCAGGCACCGGCTCCAGGGGCCGCAGGGCGCCCGGATCATCAACGTCGGCTCGCGCGGCGCGTACCGGGGCGAGCCGAACGCCCCCGCCTACGGCGCGACCAAGGCCGCCCTGCACGCGCTGACGCAGTCGCTCGCCCAGTCGCTGGGGCCCGACGGTATCGCCGTGAGTGCCGTGGCGCCCGGATTCGTACGGACCGACCTCACCGAGCCCATGCTCGTCGGGGAGGCCGGTGAGGAGGTACGGCGGCAGAGTCCGCTCGGCCGGATCGCCGCGCCCTCCGACGTCGCGGCCGCCGTGGCCTGGCTCGGCTCCGCCAGGGCCGAGTGGTGCAGCGGCGCCGTCCTCGACGTCAACGGCGCCTCCCACCTGCGCTGACCCCACCCCAACTCCCGCCTGTCAGAAGGGATTCACCATGCGCGCGGCCCTCCTCCAGATCGCCGTACGACCGGACGAGCCGGCCGGTGAGCGGCGCGCCCGCGTGGCCGCGCTCGTACGGGAACAGCGCGGCGCCGATCTGGTGCTGCTGCCGGAACTCTGGACGTGCGGCGCGTTCGCCTTCGACGCGTTCCGTGCACACGCCGAGCCGCCGGCCGGGCCGACGGCCCGGGCGATGGGCGAGGCCGCCGCCGCCGCGCAGGTGTGGCTGCACGCGGGGTCGATCGTCGAACTCGGGCCCAGGGACGTCCTGTTCAACACCTCCCTGCTGTTCGCACCCGACGGCAGACTCCACCGCACGTACCGGAAGATCCACCGCTTCGGCTTCGACAGCGGCGAGGCGGCGCTGATGTCGCCGGGCGACGAGATCGTCACCGCCGGGCTCCCCATGGCCTCGGCGGGTCTTGCCACCTGCTACGACCTCCGATTCCCCGAGCAGTTCCGGCAGTTGACCGATGCCGGTGCCGAACTCCTGCTCGTCACCGCCGGTTGGCCCGCGGCACGCCGTGCCCACTGGTCGCTGCTGACCCGCGCACGGGCCGTCGAGTCGCAGGCGTACGTCCTTGCCTGCTGCACCGCGGGCACCCACGCGGGCGTCGAGCAGGCGGGGCACAGTGTCGTGGTCGATCCCTGGGGCGAGGTCGTGGCCGAGGCGGGGGCGGGGGAGGAGACGCTCGTCGCCGAGCTCGATCCCGCGCTCGTGGCGAAGACGCGCGCCGAGTTCCCCGTACTGCGTGACCGTGTCCTCGGTCTGCCGCTCCCCCGGTAACCGGGCAGCCGGTCATGTCCACAGATGCCGTCCGCCCGGCCAGCCGCCGGGATGGGCGGCATCTGTCGTCTCCAACCAACTCCCTTGCACTGCGAGGCAGTTGGAGTTTTTCCCGCAGTCTCTTGCGCTCGACCGTCAGCCTGTGTCACGCTTCTTCGCGAGGCAGTCTGCCCTCTTCGAGGAGCCTTCGAACTGCCACCGCGTCGCCGTCGGGCGGCGCTTTTTTGTTGCCCAAGAACCGGCGTTCCCCGCAGGCCCCCTTGCCCCGAACCCGTTTTCCCGAAGGTGAGCCGACCATGGCCGACCGAACCCCCTCGCCCCGCACCTCCTCCCCCCCGACTCCCGCGCCCTGCGCGTCGACCCGCTGCCGTCGGGCGGCCCGCACCGGCCGACTGGCCCGCCGGCCCGCCTCTCCCGACGCCCGGCTCTGCACGGCCTGCAAACGGGCCCTGGGGGCCGACCTGGCCGCGCTGCCCGGCCTGCACCGCGAGAGCGAGCAGGACCTGGCGCCGGTCTCGGGCGGCGGGCTCGTGCCACGCGTCACCGGCAGCCGGTCGTGCCCACCGCCCGTCAGCGACAAGGCACTTGAGGTGCGGCACGACGTCGTCGTACGACTGGCCTCCTGGACCCGGCTGGTGCTCGACGAGGCCGACGGCGCGCGGGCCCCGGCCTCGGCCCCGCCCCGCCGGACCGTCGCCGATCTGGCCGCCTTCCTCGGCCGGCACGTCGGCCTGCTGGCCGCCCACCCCGCCGCGGGCGCCGCCGCCGACGAGATCGCGGGCGCGGCGGCGGCCCTGCGGGCCCTCGCCGCGGAGCCGAAGGCCGACCTCGTGCCGCTGGGCCGCTGCGTCGAGCCGGGCTGCGACGCCGAGGTGTCGCTGCCGGGCCGGGGCGGCGACGACCTGGTCCTGCGCGGCCCGATGTGCGAGGCGGGACACATTCTGACGCCCCGTCAGTGGCTGGTGCTGAAGGAGCGTACGACCACGATGAAGGAGAGGGCATGACCACCAACGGCCGCAGCAGGCGCGTCCCGACCTCGTTGGCCGCACTGGCCCTCGGTGTGCAGGAGGGCACCATCCGCCAGTGGGCCAGGCGCGGCAAAGTGACCCGCTACGGCACCAAGAGGCAGGCGCTGTACGACCTTTCCGAGCTCGCCGCACTGGCGGCCGGGGAGACCGGCACGCCCCGCGCCTGAGCCCTCCCCGCTCTCCCTCCCCGTCACCCATATCTCTCGACCACCCCACCGTCCGGCACCCGCCGCGCGGTGCCGACGTATGCCCGAAAACGGCCCGTCGGCAACCCACTTGAGCAATCCACTTGAGGAGACGAACCGTGGCAACCGCCCTGGAATCAACGGAATCAACGGACACAGCCGCCGAGGCCCCGCAGTGGCAGCAGTACTGGGACAGCCGGCGCGCCCCCTTCATCGAGGAGTGCCGTCAGGCTCGCGAGACCCTGCTCGCCGATCTGAAGGACCCGCACACCGCCCAGGCCCGGGTGCTCGACGACCTCATCCACATCGGCGCCGGCTCGCTGCACTGGAAGGAGCGGGGGTACACCCGGGTCGCCGCCGACCCGGACAGCTTCCGCTCGGTCCTGCCGGTCATGCGGTACGGCGACTTCGTCGACGAGATCGACCGGGAGACCCGCACCAAGGGCGGTGTCCTGTCGTGCAGCCCGGTGCTGCGCTGGCTCAAGACCAGCGGGACGACGGGCACACCCAAGCGCGTCCCGTACACGCTGCACTGGCTGTTGACCTACCGGATCCCGGCCATGAAGGCGATGTGGGGCACGTATCTGGAGCACCACCCGGAGATCCTCGCGCACCCCTTCGCCACCCTCGACACCCAGACGGTCCGGGAGGACGTGTACGACTTCGTACACGGTGTGGAACACCAGGCGATCAGCAACCGGCACCCGCAGATCAACAGCCGGGACTGGAGCCCGCCGTGGTACCAGTCCCCGTGGTTCGGCCCGGACGCACCCGCCTCGCACGCCGGGCGGATGTACCACCGCATCCGGCACCTCGTCGGCCGCGATCTGCACTACATCTCGGCCATCAACCCGAGCACCCTGGTCTCGCTGCGCGACCTGATCGCCGACCACGGGGAGGAGTTGGTACGTGATCTGCGCGACGGCACGCTCCAGGGCCGGCCGTGGACCGAGCCCGACGAGAAGGCCGCCCTCCACCTCGAACAGGCCCTGGCGCGGGACGGGTTCAGCCTGGTCGACGTATGGCCTTCGCTGACCCTGTACAGCTGCTGGCTGTCGGCCTCCGCGGAGTTGTACCGGCCGCGTCTGGACGCCGTGCTGCCGGGCGTCGACAAGCTGCCGTTCATGAGCTGCGGCACGGAGGGCGTCACCACGATCCCCGTCGACGACTCGCTGGACAGCCAGCCGCTCGCCGTCAGCCAGGCCTACTTCGAGTTCGTCCCCGCCGATGTGCCGCTGGGCGCGCTGGTGGAGGCCGGCGAGCAGGTCGACACGCTCCTCTTCGACGAGGTCGAGGCGGGCCGCGACTACCACCTGATCATGTCGCAGGGGAACGGGCTCTACCGGCTGTGGACCGGTGACATCTACCGCGTCGACCGGATCGTGGACGGCACGCCCTGGATCCACTTCACCCACCGCGACGGCGTCTTCCACTCCTTCACCGGCGAGAAGATCACCGAGGGCCAGGTCACCCAGGCCATCCAGCAGGGTCTGGCGGCGAGCGATCTCGACACCGGCCTCTACATGTGCGGCCCGCGCTGGGCCGAGCTGCCGTACTACGTCGTCGCCGCCGAAGTCCCGGACCCCTCGCCCGAGTTGGACCGGGAACTGTCCGCCGGGGTGGACCGCGAACTGTCCGTGATCAACATCGAGTACGCCTCGAAGCGGGACAGCGGCCGGCTCGGCGGCATGCGGGTGGTGACCGTGCCGCAGGGCGCGATCGCCGCGTATGTCGAGTCGCGGCGACAGCAGGGCAACGCCACCCAGTACAAGTACAAGCCGTTCCAGCAGGACATCGACTTCGTCGCCGCGATCACCGGCAACTGAACACGCGCCGCCCGTCCGGCATGTGACGAGCAATCAGGGATTCCCCAAAAGACCAAGAGAAGCGACAAGGAGTACGGGAAATGATCGAGACCCTCAGGCCCCCGCAGAACACCCGTCGGGAGATCGTCCAACTGACGTCCGGTGAAACCGAGTTGGCGCTGCACGTATGGCGTCCGGAGCGGATCAAGGGAGCCGTCTTCTACTTCCACGGACTGCAGAGCCACGCCGGGTGGCTGTGGGAAGTGGGACCCCGGTTCGCCGACAACGACATCGCGCTCTTCGTGCTCGACCGGCGCGGCAGCGGCATCAGCGCGGGCCCGCGGCACGAGATACCGGACGCCGACACCATCCTCGACGACTACGCGAACGCCGTCGCCTTCGTCCGCGGGATGATCGGCGACTCCGTACCGCTGTCGCTGTTCGGGCACTGCCTGGGCGGCTCCTTCATGGCGGCCCTGATGCACCACGAGTCGTTCACCACCCGGTACGACGCGGCCGTGTTCTGCTCGTCCTGGCTGGGCCGTCTGCACGCGACCCTCGGCGCCGACGAACTCCGGGCGCTCGCCGGGGAGACCAGCGACGCGCCCTGGGACGCCGGGCTCCGGTCCGCCGACTTCACCGACGAGGCCAAGTACCGGCACTTCATCGACCACGACGACCTGGCCGTACGGCAGTTGACGCGCCGCTCGCGGGCCGTGCTGCTGGAACTGGAGCGGCGCTACCTGGCGCCCCGGCGTGCCCTCGCGCCGGTCACGGCCACCTTCGTGTCCGGCATGACCGACCCGATCGTCGATCTGGACGCGGCGCACGGGGTGTTCCAGGACCTGATGTCCGAGCGCGGGGCGATCATCAAGTTCCCCACCGACCGGCACTACCTCTTCTACACCGACGTCAGCGACTCGCTCGTCGACTGGACGTCGACGTACACCCTGCTCCAGGGGCTGAACCGTGGCTTCTGACGGCCTGTTCACCGGCGGCGCGCGGGCGCGCCTGTACCGCGTCGAACTGCCCATGCGGACGCCGTTCGACCATCCCGCCGCCCGCCGCCGCACCTCCGACAGTCTGGTCCTCAGCCTGACGACGGACGACGGCGTGCGCGGCCTCGGCGAGTGCGCGCCGCGTCCCTACGTCACCGGCGAGACCTGTGACGGCGTGTGGGCGCAGCTCGAGAAGGTCGACCTCGACGCCCTGTTCGCGCGGCTGGCCGACGTTCGGCCCCGGCAGTTGCTCGCACTTCTGCACCGGGACGGCTTCGCCCGTGTCTTCGGGATCGACGGCGGCAACAATCTGCGCTGTCTGCTCGAGACCGCGGTCCTGGACTGGATCGGGCACCGACTGGGCCTGGACGCGCGGCAGTTGCTGCCCGGCGGCGAGGCGACCGGGCCCGGACCGCGGTCCCTGCCCGTCTCCCAGGTGCTCGATCTCAGCCTGGGCGCCGAGGAGTTCCTGGCCACCCGGGGCCCGTTCCACTTCGTGAAGATCAAGGCGTCGGACGACATGGAACACGACGCCCGTACGGTACGGACGGTCCGCGAGCGGCTCGGGGACGACGTGCCCGTCATGGTCGACGCCAACATGAGCTGGACGCCCGAAACCGCGCTGTCCCAGGCGCGTTGTCTGCGCGATGCCGGCGCCGACTGGGTCGAGGAGCCGCTGGCCAAGGGCTCCTGGGAGGCCCTGCGGGAGCTGCGCTGCCGTGGCGGTCTGCGGGTCATGCTCGACGAGTCGGTGTGCACGGGCCGGGACGCGCGGAAGGCGGTCAGGTCCGGGGCGTGCGACGCGTTCAACGTGCGGGTGTCGAAGAACGGCGGTCCGCTGCCGGCTTCCGAACTCGTCGCCTATGCGCGGCAGAACGGCGTCCGGTTCCAGATCGGTGTCCAGGTCGCCGAGGTGGGCCCGCTCATCAACGCGGGCCGGGCACTGGCCTTCCGCCACCGGGACGCCATGACGGCCGAGGCGGGACAGTCCGACCGCTTCTTCCCGCAGATGATCGTCGCCCCGCGCCCGGCCGTCGACCGGGACGCCAACGTGCTGGCCCCCGCGGGCGGCCCCGGCTGGGGCCTGAGCCTCACCCCGGCGGCAGAGCGCTGGGCCGTTCGGGACCTCTGACCTGCCCTGTCTCCAGATTTCTCACCCCTGCGCATGTCCAGGAAGGGAACCGTCATGCCCGTACTCTTCGAGTGCACCTACCGGGGCCGTCGCCACGTCGGCCTCGAACTCCCCGCCGACGGCAAGCCGTTGCGGCTGCGACCGCTCGGCGGGATGGACCTTCGGACGCTGGTCGTGGACGCGGGAGGCGACCCCGCCGCGCTCGCTGCGGCCCTCACCGACCTGCCCGGGGAGGTGACCGTCCCGGCCGAGGACCGCGAGGCCGTACGAATGCGTCCCCCGCTGCTGCCCGACCACACGGGCGACGCCATGGTCAGCGGCTTCATGCAGACCCACAACGTCAAGGTGGAGGCGGACACCCCGGCCCAACCCAACTGGTTCGTCAAGGGACTTGGCGACACGCTGAAGCTCCCAGGGGAGGACCTGCGCGCGCCGGCCGGTTCCGTCGCCCTGTGCGAGGAGGCGGAGATCGTCCTCGTGCACGTCACCGACGGGGACGGCGAACTCCACTACGCCGGCTACACCTTCGGCAACGATCTCACCGACATCGGGCGCTTCCGGCGGCACCGGGGACACCTCTCGTACGCCAAGCTCTGCGACGCTGCCGTGGCGCCGTGGCTGTTTCTCGACGCCCCGCCCCGGCATGTCACCGGACGCGTGACGATCGAACGGGAGGGAGACGAAGGGGCCGTCTGGAAGGGCGAGTTCACCACCGGGACCAAGGCCCTGCACTACGGCCTCGACGGCATGATGTCCGAGCTCTTCTCCTACGACACCCTGCGCACCCCCGGCCGCGTGCACTACGTCTACATCGGCGCCGACCGCAGCAGCTTCCACGGCGGCCACGAGATGGCGGACGGGGACCGCGTCACCCTGGAGTTCACCAGCCACGGCGTCACCCTCGCGAACACCGTACGGTGTCCTTCACTCACGGCACCCGAGCCCGCCGCCCGCGAGGGGTCGTGAACGGCGACGAGGGTGTGCGCAGGCTCAGCGACACCGAGGCGACCTTCGCCTACACCCACGCGCTCATGGGCGGGAACACACAGCTCACCACGGAGTTCACGGTGAACGCGGCGTTCTCCCCGGAGCGGGTGGAGCGGGCGGTGGAGCTGTGGCTGCGCCGCCTCCCGCTGCTGTCCCTGCGCATCGCGGAACTGGACGGCAGCCTCTGGTTCCGCCGGGAAACCCCCGAAGCACCCTCCCCCGAGGGCCGGTTGTGGCGCCTGCGGGTCGGGCACGGTCCGGCGGCGGCGACACGCTTCGCCTTCACCTGTCATCACGCGATCTGCGACGGATACTCGACCGGTCACCTCGTACGGGCCTTCCTGGACGGCCTGTTCGGTATCCCGGGCGGGGACGGGTTCCGCCCGGGCGCGGACCCCCTGCCGCCCGACATCGACGAACTCACCTACGCGAGCGGGGACATGCGTCCCCCTCGCACCCCGCAGGCCCGCCGGTCCCCGTGCTCGTACAGCGCACGTCTGACGGCATCGGCCGGCAGCCCCGTGACCTTCACCCTCACACCGCGCGAGAGCCGGCGGCTGCGGAACTGGTGCCGGGCACGGGAGTTGACGGTGGGCGGGCTGCTCGCGACCGGGCTCGCCGACTCGCTCGCCCGGGAGACCGGCCGCGAGGAGGTCACGGTGTCCACGGCGGTGTCCCTGCGCCGCCGGTACGCCGAGCGCTCACTGATCACCGAGCCGGGCTGCGTACTGGGCCTGGTCCGGACACCGGCACGGACCGGGACCGGGACCGGCGGCAACGACCAGGTGGACCGGGCCCGCGAGAACGCGGCGGCACTCCGGTCGGCCGCTCACGCCTGGCGTCCGGCGCGGCGCGCACACGCCCGGATCCGGCAGTCCGTCGAGCGCGAGGCCGCGGGCGGCGGGGCGCCGGAGATCCGGGTCACCGACATCGGCTCGGTGGACGCGGCCCTCGGCTCGCACACCGCCCGGCTCACGGAATTCCGTACGGTCGCGGCCCGCGGCGACGCCCCGGCGGGCGGCACGCTGCACCTGTCGTCGTTCATGGGCGCACTCACCGTGGCGCTCTCCACCGGCTCCAAGGGCCCCGCGCGACTGGCCGCCGCGGCGGAACGTGCGGTGCGCGAGGCCGTACTGCTGTCCGCGAGCCGATGATTCTTTCGCGGGCCTGTGAAGAAACCGCAGGTCGGAGCGGTACGGCCATTCAGACTCCCCGAAGTCGTGAAGACGGGAAGGCGATCGCATTGAAAACAAAGAGTTCGTTCTCTATTTTTTTGAGGGCGGGCCCCGGACGGCGGGGCCCGCCGGGCAGGACAGTCCAGAGGAAGGAACGCGGCATGGCCACGGCGGTTTCCGCAGCGCCTGACGCACCGCTCATGACCATGAGCACATATAGGGCCCCACGGCAGTACGGTCGGCCGGGTGCCACGACCGGCACCTTCGAAGCGGCGACCGGCGCCTTCGACGCCTTCGTCACGGAGGTCTTCGGGCCGCTGCCCCGCGCCGACCAGCGCAGATGGGCCCGCACCTACACCCAGGGGCTGCTGATCACCCCTGGCCGCAAGACCGTACGGGCGCTGGCGGCGGCCGCGTCGGAGTCCAGTACGGCGTCGCAGGCACTGCACCAGTTCGTCAACGCCAGCCCCTGGGACTGGGAGCCCGTCCGCGCAGGGCTGGCCCGCTGGGTCACCCGCCGCGCCCGGCCGCACGCCCTCCTCATCACCGCGGCGGTGCTGCCGAAGCGGGGCGACCGCTCCTGCGGGGTGCACCGGCGGTTCGATCCGCAGGCCGGACGGACCGTCAACTGCCAGGTCGGCATAGGGGCGTTCCTCGCCACCAGCGAGGCGACCGTCCCCGTCGACTGGCGGCTGCTGCTGCCCGGGGAGTGGACCGCGGACCCGCGGGTCCGCAGCAGGGCCCGCATCCCCGGCACCACGCCCAGCGCCCAGGACTCGCCCTGCGACCAGGCGTTGAGCCTGGTGGACGATCTGGACCGCGCCCTGGCCGACTCCCCGGACGGACCTCACGGACCTCACGGACCGGACGCACCGGACGCACCGCCGGTCGTCGCCGACCTGACCGGGATCGCCGACCCCGCCCGGCTGATCGGCGGACTCACCGCCAGGCAGCGGCAGTTCGTGGTGGCCGTACCCGGGGATCTGCAGGTGCTGCCCGACCCGGTGGTGTCCGTCGGGTCCGTCCCCCACCCCCGTACCGCCATCGCGGTCAGCGCCCGCCACCTCATCGCCCGTCGGCACGCCCGGCAGCCCCACACGCCGGTCATCACCGGAACCGTCCGGCTCCCTGGCATCCCCGGCGCCTTCCGCCTGCTCGCCCAGTGGCCGCCGGCCGAACCCGGCAGCGGGCGGATCTGGCTCACCGATCTCGTCGACAGCCCGCCCCGCGAGGCGCTCGCGCTGGCCCGTCTGCACCCCACCGCCGCCGACACCCTGAAGCTGCTGGAGGACGACCTCGGGCTGCGCGCCTTCGAGGGCCGCTCGTACCCCGGCTGGCACCACCACATGACCCTGGTCTCGGCGGCCTTCGCATACGGCGCCCTGGGGCCCGCCGCGTTGTTCGGATCGGCGCAGGCGTCACGGGCGGTACGGGTGCCACGGGCGGCACGGGCGCCGGGTCAGGCGGCCAGGCCGCCTCTCCGCGGGGCGCGCCCCGTACCGCGCCCCGTACCGCGACCTGTACGGAATGTCCTCACCCCCACCCGGACAGGACGCTCCTGATGGCTCTGCCCAAAGTGTTCTGGCTGTTCTGGTGCGGGCAGACCATCGGCCGGCTCGGGACGCTCGCACCCGCTTTCCTCGTGCTCTATCTGGAGCAGGAGGGCCTGGTCTCCGCCGGTACGACTCCGGTCGTCGTAGGGCTGTTCGGCGCCGGCATCGTTCTGTCGGGGCTGGTCGGCGGGGCCTTGGCGGATCTGATCGGGCCGCGCCGCACGATCATCGCCGCCCAGCCCGTCACCGCCGTGATGGCCCTGCTGTTCGCCTACGCCCACCACGTGGTCCTGCTGTGTGTGCTCGCGCTGATCACCGGTTTCCTGTCGGCGGTCGACCGTCCTGCCGGGGCCGGACTGATCGCCGGGATCGTTCCGCAGGAGCAGTTCTCGAAGGCGTACAGCCTCTTCCTCGTGGGCTTCAACATCGGGATGTCGCTGAGCCCCGTCCTGTCCGGCTTCCTGCTCGCGGTCCGGCCGAGCGCCCTGTTCGTGGTGTGGGCGGCGGGCAGTCTGCTCTACGCGGCCCTGGTGTGCGCGCTGCCCGCCGACCGGCTGCCGCCGCGCAGTCGCCGGCCCGGCGGTACGTCCGCCTTCGCGGCGGCGGCCCGTGGCATCACCGAACCGTTCCGCACCCCCGTCCTGGTCGCCTTCCTCGTCCTGACCTTCCTGCTGGCGTGCATCTACCTCCAGGTCAACTCCGCGCTGCCGCTGGACATGCACGAGAGCGGGCTGACCTCCGGGGACATCGGAGTCGTCCTCGCCGTCAACGCCGTACTGTCCGTCCTTCTGCTGCCGCTGGTACCACGGTTCGTCAGGGGTATGCGCGACCAGGTGCCCCTGGTCATCGCGAGCGGTCTGATCGCGATCGGCTTCAGCGGCAACTCCCTTGCGGGCAGCATCGTTTCGTACACCGTCGCCACCGTCGTCTGGACGCTCGGCGAGGTCTTCTGGGCCCCGATGTCGGCGACCTTCATCGCCAACCGGGCACCGGAGGGCCGCAGCGGGAGCTACCAGGGCTCGTACTTCTTCGCCTGGAACGCGGCCTTCGTGGTCGGCGGTCCCGCGGGGCTCGCCGTCGCCAACTCCCATGGTTACGAGGCCCTGTGGACGTCCGTCCTGGTCCTCGGCGCCGTCGTCACCCTCGGCTTCTGCCTGCTGCCGCGGCTCGCCGGGTTCGAGCGCGGGCACTCCGACTCCCTTGCCCGTACCGGGAAGAGCGGCGCTGGGCATGCCGGCGCCGACAGCAACGCCACCCCGTCCGAGAAAACACCCACCCGAGAGACAAGGTGACCCGAATGACCGTCCCTACCCCCCGCACCGCACTCCTTGTCGGCGCCGCCGGCGGCATCCTCCGCGAAGTCGCCCTGAAACTCGCCGAGGAGGGCCACACGCTCGTCCTGTTCGACCGGGACGCGGACGCGCTGAACCGGCTCGCCGAGCGGCTCGCGCCCCTCACCAAGGTCGAGACCGTCGTCGGTGACATCACCGACATCGCGGCCGCCGGGCGCCAGCTCACCGACATCGTCGAGCAGTTCGCCCCCTCCATCCTGGTCAACGGAGTCGGCGGGGACACCCGGGTGATCGGCTACGCGGATCTGACGACCGATCACTTCGACCAGTCGTTCCTGGAGAACGTGGTCAGCAGCTGGATCGCGGTGAAGGTCTGCGCCCCGCGCATGGCCGCCGACGGCTACGGCCGCATCGTCAACTTCGCCTCGGCGGGCGGCCGTACGTACAGCCACTTCAACAACGCCGCGTACGTCGCCGCCAAGGCCGCCGTGATCGGCATGACCAAGCAGATGGCGTACGAGCTGGCGCCGACCGGTGTCGTCCTCAACGTCGTCGCCCACGGCCCGATCGCCACCGAGCGAGTGGCCGGCGCGTTCGAGCGGCGCAACCCGGCGCAGCGGGAGGCCGTCCTATCCAGGCTGCCGATGGGCCGCTACGGCTCGGTCGCCGAGGCGGTCGGCAGCGTGCTGCACCTCTGCTCCGAGAGCGCCGGTTACTCGACCGGCTCCGTGATCGACATCAACGGCGGCCTCTACATGTGAGCCCCGCCCCTCCCCGACTCACCGTGACCGCACGCCCAAGGAGGCTTCCATGGCGAAGTTCGTCGTCGAGTTCGAGTACAACGTCGACCGTGCGGGCCGGCAGGACCTGCACCCCGCCCACACCGACTATCTGCGCACCCTCACCGAACGCGGTGTCCTGCTGCTGGCCGGTCCGCTGGAGGACCTGAACGGCGGGCTGCTGGTCTACGAGACCGAGGACCGCGCCCGGTTGCAGGAGGTCCTCGACGCCGAGCCCTACGTCAGGGGCGGCATCGTCGCCCGCACCCGGATCCGCCAGTGGTCGCCGGGCAAGGGCACCTGGATCGCCGCACACGCCCTGCCCGTCGCCTGACCCGCTCCTCTCAAACTCCCCTCCCCTCCTCCTCCCTCTCCCTCCCTCCCTCGCAAGAGACTCCTCGGAAGGACCGACTGACGTGCTCGCAACACCAGTTCAGCAAGACACCGCGCTCCGCCAGGACGAACTGCACGCCGGCGTCGTGGATCCGGACATGGACTCGATGCGCCTGCTCAGCGAGACGGCGATGAAGTTCCCCGACGCCCTGTCGTTCTCGTCGGGCGCGCCCCACGACGGCACGCACGACCTGGCCAAACTCTCCCAGTACGTGCACCGCTATCTGGCGCATCTGCGCGAGCGGGGCGTGCCCGAACAGCGCATCACCCGCCTGATGTTCCAGTACGGGCCCGTCAACGGCTTCATCCAGGACGAGGTCGCGCTGATGCTCGACCGGGACGAGGACATCGTCGTCCCGTCCGACGCGATCATGATCACGCACGGCTTCCAGGAGGCCGCGCTGATCGCCCTGCGCGGTCTGTTCCGCTCCCCGGACGACGTCCTGCTGTCCGTGTCGCCCGCGTACGTCGGTATCCGGGGCGCCGCCCGCATGCTGGACATCCCGGTCAGGGCCATCACCGAGGGCCCGAACGGACTCGAACCCGAGGCTGTGGCCGCCGCGGTGCGCGCCGTGCGGGCCGAGGGCAAGCGTCCCGCCGCGCTCTATCTGGTCCCCGACTTCTCCAACCCGTCGGGCACGGTCGTCCCGGTCGACGCCCGCAGGCGACTGCTGGAGCTGGCCGCCGAGGAGGGCTTCACCATCCTGGAGGACAACCCGTACGGGCTCTTCGCCAAGGACGGCGAGCGGCTGCCGACGCTGAAGTCGCTGGACACCCGCGGCGATGTCGTCTACCTCGGTTCCTTCGCCAAGTCGGCTTTCCCCGGCGCCCGGTTGGGCTATCTGGTCGCCGACCGCGAGGTCGTCGGCGAGGACGGCACCAGGCGCACCCTCGCGGCCGAACTGTCCAAGGCGAAGGCGATGTTCAGCGTCGGCTCGTCCTCGCTCTCGCAGGCCGCGATCGGCGGCATCCTCGTCGAGGCCGACCATGATCTGCGCAGCGCCACGCGGGAGTTGACGGCCGTGTACCAGGAGCGGCTCGCGGCGACCCTCGACGCCCTCGCCGAGCACTTCCCGCCCGAGCGGTACGCCGAGCACCGGGTGCGCTGGAACCGGCCGCGCGGCGGCTTCTTCCTCGTCGTCGAGGTGCCGTTCGAGGCTGACCTGGCCGCGATGGGGCGCTCGGCGCGCGACTTCGCCGTCTCGTGGGCGCCGATGCGGATGTTCCACCTGGCGGGCGGCGGCGAGCGCGCGCTGCGCCTCGGCTTCAGCAACCTGCCGCCCGCCGCCGTGCGGGAGGGCATCGCCCGCCTGGCCCGCTTCATCGAGTCGGAGGCCCGTTCATGACCAGCAGCACCCGCCCCGTCGCCGTAGTGGTCGACGGCTACTCCGCCGGCAACTTCTACCCCGCCGCCTTCGCCGCGTACGGCGCGGACGTGGTCCATGTCCAGAGCACCCCGCGGATCAACCCGACGATGCAGGCCCCGGACCTGACCGCGTACTCCCGCAACATCATCTGCGCGGACGAGAGTGAACTCGTCGAACTGCTGCGCCCGTACGGCCCGTTGTGCGTGGTCCCCGGGCAGGAGGGTGCCGTCCGGCTCGCCGACCGGCTCAGCGAGGCGCTCGGTGTGCCGTCCAACGGCTCGGCGCTGTCCCGGGCCCGCCGCGACAAGTACGAGATGATCGAGGCGCTGCGCAGGGCCGGTGTGCGCTGCGCAGGCCAGTTCAAGAGCGCGGACCCGGCCGAGATCGTCAACTGGTCGCAGGAGCAGGGCAGTTACCCGGTGGTGGTCAAGCCGCTGAGCTCGGCGGGATCGGAGGGCGTCGTCGTCTGCGACAGCGCGGAAGCGGTGCGTAAGGCGGCCGAGGCGGTGCTCGGCACCCAGGACATGTTCGGCGGCGCGAACACCGAGATCCTCGTGCAGTCCTACCTCAGGGGCACCGAGTACATCGTCGACACCGTCAGCTGCGCCGGCGAGCGCTATGTGTGCGGGGTGTGGGAGTACGAGAAAACGCTGCTGCCGTCCGGCAAGAACATCTACAACCGGGACCTCCTCGCCGACCCGGACGCCGACCCCGTACCTGCCCTGACCGCGTACGTCGACGGGGTGCTCGCCACGCTCGGCGTCCAGTGGGGCCCGGCGCACGCCGAGGTCATCGTCACCGACGAGGGCCCGGTCCTGGTCGAGATCGGCACCCGGCTCAACGGCAACATCAACGCCCCGTTCCACGACGTGTGCCTGGGCCACAACCAGGCGGCGCTCACGGCACAGGCGTACGCCCGACCCGACGAGTTCCGGGCGGCGTACGCGGGCCGGGTCTACCGCAGGCTCCAGCCGGCGGTCGTCTACAACACCCCGACCGAGCTCGACGGCGTCGTGGCCTCGGTCGACGAGACCGCCGTCGCCGAGATCCGCGGCCTGGAGAGCGTGTTCTTCGCCGGCGTGAAGCTGGCGCCCGGCGCCCGCATCCGCCCCACGGTCGACCTGCTGACCAGCTCGATGAAGGTGTTCCTCACAGCCCCGGACGACCACGTCCTGGAGGCCGACTACGAGAAGGTCCGCTCACTGAAGGACGCGGTGTACCGGGTCTCGTAGCCCGCCGCAACCGGCTCGCACCCCGCCCAACTCCCCGGCCACTCGCTCCCGTTCGCCCCCTGCACCTCTTCTCGCTCGTTCTCGCGCCCAACTTGCTCCCCATTCACGGTAATTAACCCCTTTCGCGCTCGCTTCCCGGAGGTCTGCTGTGCACAGCCGTATCGGACTCTTCCTCTCGCCCGTCCACGAGACCGGCCAGGACCCGCATCTCGCGATACGCCGGAACCTCGACCTCGTCGAGCTCGCCGACGACCTCAACTTCGACGAGGCGTGGTTCGGCGAGCACCACACGCTCGGCTGGGGCCTCGTCGGCGCCCCCGAGACGATGATCGCCGCCGCCTCGCAGCGCACCAGCCAGATCAAGCTGGCCCACGGTGTGGTCCCGCTCTCCGGCCACCACCCCTTCCACGTGGCCAGCAGGGCCGTACACCTAGACCACCTGACCCGCGGCCGCTACATCCTGGGCGTCGGCCCGGGCGTGCCGTTCGACGCGAAGATGTTCGGCCTGGAGCAGCCGGTGCAGCGCCGCCGTCTTGAGGAGGCGCTGCCGACCGTCCTCGAACTCGTCAACGGCGAGGGCCGGATCAACCAGAAGACCGACTGGTTCGAACTCAACGAGGCCAAGCTCCAGTTGCCCCGCTTCAGCCCGCAGGGCATCGAGGTGGCCGTGGCCACCTCCGGCACCTCGAAGACCAGCCCGAGCCTGATCGGCCAGTACGGCCTGAGCATGACGTCGTTCGCGCTGCCCTTCGCCCTGCTCACACCTGGCGCCCCCGCGCACATCAACCTCGCCCACCAGTGGAAGTACGCGGAGGAGTCCGCCGCCGAGCACGGCCAGACCCTGGACCGCGACAAGTGGCGGATCGCCCTGCCGGTGCATGTCGCCGAGACCCGCGAGGAGGCGTTCGCGGACGTCCGCGAGGGCTACGACCGCTGGCTGTTCGAGTACTTCGGCAAGGCGGCCGGGCGCGAGGTGATCAGCCCGGACACCCCGCGCGAGCGCGCCCTCGAGGCCCGTGTCGAGGCCGGCGGCGCGCTGGTCGGCTCGGTCGACGACGTGGTCAGCGGCATCGAGCGGCTGCAGGAGATCACCGGCGGCTTCGGCTCGCTCCTCGTGTACGTCGCCGACTGGACGTCGTACGAGCGCACCAACCGCAGCATGGAGCTGCTCGCCCGGTATGTCGCGCCGCGCATCACGGGCTCGGCGGCGCGTCCGCAGGAGGCCGTGGACTGGGCGATCGCGAGCCGCGCGAAGTAGTTCCGGCCGGCGTGAGGAAGGCCCCGCCTTCCGATTCGCCCCCAAGACGGGTGCCGGGCCGGGATGTTCGTTCCCCCGCCCGTTCCGGCCCGGCGCCCTCCCCCGGTCGAGACCCACCCGAGCCCACCCCAGGCCCCACCCACACCTCACGCGAACGGATTCAACTCATGCTGGAGCAGCGCTCGTTCCGCGACATCCTCGGCCGGTTCACCACCGGAGTGGTGCTGGTCACCGCGCACACCGCCGAGGGCCCCAAGGGCATGGCGGTGAACTCCTTCACGTCCGTGTCCCTGGACCCGCCGCTGGTCGCCCTGTGCGCCGCGGACACCTCCACCACCTGGCCGGCCATCCGCGCGGCGGGCGGCTTCGCGGTCACCATCCTCGGTGACCAACACGCCGAGCTGTGCCGCCTGTTCAGCGCCAGGGGTGCCGACCGGTTCGCCGTGGGCGACTGGGCGTCGACCCGGGCCGGGCATCCCATACCGGCCGACGGTCTTGGCTGGCTGGACTGCCGTATCGCCACCATCCATCCGGCGGGCGACCACGAGCTGGTCATCGCCGAGGCCGTCGAAGGAGCCCTGACCGAGCAGGCGGGCCCGCTGGTCTTCCACGCCGGTCGCTTCACCGCCCTCGCAGCCGCCTGACCCGCCCGCCCGACCCGGTCCCATGCCACGCCCCGGGCCCGCCATGCCCCGCCCCGCGGCCCCTGTCACCACCGGCACCACCGGCACCCGCACCGCCTGCCGAACCGCCGGGGCCCGCTCACCGCCGGACCGGTTCCTAGGCCCTGTCGCCATATTCCCGTCTGTCCTGCGGCGTCATGCACGCTCCCCCAGAGGGGGGACCCCCACTCGCCGCACCGGGCGCAGACCCACGTACAACCGGCACGCAGGCCTGCGCCCGGCACTCCCTCAGCCTCCGGCCGGGGGACCCCCAGAGCACACACCTGACGCCGCAGGACCCGCCCTCCGGGCGGACGACGGGAATGTGACGACAGGATCTAGCATCGTCGACCACCAGAAAGGCAACCTGCGTGTCCGTCACCGATTCCTCACGCATCCTTCCTTCACCGCCGTATGCCAGGGGCGGGGCCGATCTGCGATTCGTGCGTACCGCTCCGCGCCACCTGGTCGACCGCAGCGCGATCGCCGAGGTGCTGATCACCGACTGGCTGCGGCTGGGCCCCGACACCTTCCGGCTGGGCGCGCAGTGGCCGCGCGGTCACACCTTCTACGCGCCCATCGCCGGTTCCTGGCACGACCCGCTGCTCGCCGCGGAGTCACTGCGGCAGGCGTCCGTCCTGCTCGGGCAGACGTACTACGGCGTGCCCGCGGACCATCGCTGCGACATCGCCGAGCTGGACGTCGGCATCGTTCCCGGGGCCGTCCTCCTCGGCCCCCGCCCCGCCGAGATACGCCTGGACGTCTCCGCCACGGACGTCCGGCGCCAGGCCGGCGCGCTGACCGGGCTCACGCTGGAGGCCGACCTGCTGCGCGGCGAGATCTTCGCGGGTGCGGGGCGTCTGGCGCTACGCGTGTCACCCATCAGCGACGGGCCCGACTCCCCAGTCGAACCAGGTGACTTCCCCACCCAGCCGGACCCGGTCCCACCCCCGATCGTCGGCCGCCTCGACGAACGGGACGTGGTCCTGGGCATCCCCCGCTCGGCCTCGGCCCGCCGGGGCCTCGAATGGGAGCTGCGGATCGATCCCAGTCACCCGGTCCTGTTCGACCACCCCACGGACCAGGTCCCCGGCATGCTGCTCCTTGAGGCGGCCCGCCAGGCAACCCAGGCCGCGTGCGCCCCGTACCGCGTCCTGCCCGTGGAACTCCGCAGCGCCTTCCACGCCCCGGTGGAACTGGACCTCCGCTGCCGGATCTCCGCGACGCGACTGCCCGTCGAGGACGCGGGCGAGGACGCGGTGGTACGGGTCACGGCGTCCCAGTCGGGCCGCCTGGCGTTCGACAGCCTGGTGGTGGCGAGCCTGTGCGACTGACGCCGGTGGCGGGGGGGTGCCTCTATGTCTTTCGTCAAGCGAGGCGGGGGGTTCGGTGTTCGTAGAAGGTGCCGTCGCGGAGCATCGCGAAGAGCACGCTGATGCG
>NZ_JBSFDA010000147.1:0-26089 GCF_053593675.1 Streptomyces sp. NPDC002156
GCCCGGGCGGGTTGGCTGGGCGCCGTGTGGTCGTGATGCTCCCCCCCGTCGGCCCCCCCCCCCGCCGGGGGGGGGGGTCCCCGACGTGTCGCGTCAGTCGTCGGGGATGCCGGCCCCGCTGAGGGCCGGGACGGTCCTCTCCGGGCGGGCCAGGGAGCGGGCGCCGAGGCGGAACCGGTCGAGTTTGTCGACGATGGCCTGGCCGACCGGGAGGTGGCCCCAGATGCTGATGCCCTGGTGGGTGCTGGGTTCCCACGTCGTCTCGTCGATGACGATCGGGTTCCAGCCGACCTCCCACTCGAAGCCCGACGGCGTGCGGGCGTAGTAGGAGAGTTCCTTGTCATTGGTGTGCTGGCCGACGGACAGGGCCATGTCGAAGCCGAGTTCACACACCCGCTGGTAGCTCTGGGCCACGTCGTCGAGGGTGGCCGTCTGGATGTTGAGGTGCTGGACGCGGGTGCGGACGGGGTCGACCGGCAGACCTCGTACGGCGGCGATCGCGATGGAGTGGTGGCGTTCGTTGACCCGCAGGAAGCGGATCTTGAGCTTGACGCCGCTGATCGTCTCGTCGATGTAGTCGGTCAGCCGGGCGTCGAAGACCGTGTTGAAGTAGCCACGCAGCTGAGCCGGCTTGGTGGACGTGATCGCGACGTGGCCCATGCCCGAGTCGCCGGTGACGAACCCGGACGCGAGCATCCGCAGCGGCTCGGGCGTCAGGACGGGCGTGGTGTAGATCTCCTGGGTGATGCCCTTCGGACCGGGAAAGCGCAGCAGGCGCTCCACACCGCGCAACTCCGCCTCCTCCTTGGTGCCTTCGACGACGGGGACGCCGTGGGCGCGGATACGGGCCTCGATCTGCTCGAAGGTCGTGTGGTCGTCGATGTGCCAGCCAGTGGCGACGACGTCCTCGGCGGGGCCGCGCCGGAGCAGGAAGCGGCACTCCTGGTCGTCGAGCCGGAAACGCATCACGTCGCGGGAGATGTCGTCGTGGTGCATGCCGACGGCGTCGGCGCCGAAGCGGCGCCAGTCGGCGAATCGGTCGGACTCGATGACGATGTAGCCGAGGTGGACCGCGCCGAAGACGGAGGGCTGCTCCAGCGTGTTCATCGGCGGCCCGCCAGAAAGTCGGCGCACAGCCGGTTGAACAACTCGGCGCGCTCGAACTGGACCCAGTGGCCGGTGTTGGCGACCTCGTACAGATCACAGTTGGGCATCCGCTCGGCCAGCATCCGGCCGCCGCTCGGCCGGTTGACCTTGTCCGCCGCGCCCCACAGCACCAGGGTCGGCACGGGCAGCCGGGACAGGCGCTCGTCGCGGGTGAAGTCCATCTTCCACAGCGTGCGCAGCGCGTTCGGGCCGGACGGGCGGCGCAGCGGCGGGTCGGCGATCACCTCGGGGTCGATGCTGTCCCGGTAGCGGGCGTCGATGATGCTGTCGGGCACGTCGGCGGCGTTGAAGACGAGGTAGGTGCGGATGAACTTCTCCAGCTTCAGCCGCGAAGGTCCCTCGCCCTTGTAGTAGTTGAGCAGGCTGTTGAGGCCGGGCGTGGGCAGCGCGCGCGTGGTGCCGATGCCGCCGGGGCCCATCAGGACCATGCGGTCGACCCGGTCGGGGGTGTCCAGGGCGAGGCGCAGGGCGGCGGCACCACCGTAGGAGTTGCCGACGAAGTGCGCCTTTTCCAAGCCGAGTTGGTCGAGCAGACCGCGGATGAGGTCGGCGAGGTACCCGAAGGGGTCGGCACCGTCGACGCCCTTGGTGCTGCGGCCGTAGCCGGGCAGGTCCGGAACGATGACCCGGTACTCCTTGGCCAACTCGGCGATGTTGCGCGAGTAGTTGGCGACGCCGGAGGCGCCCGGGCCGCCGCCGTGCAGCAGCAGGACTGCCGGGCCGTCCCCCGTCTCGGCGACGAAGATGTGCTTGCCGCCGATGCCGTACGTCGTCTCGTGCATCGTCGGCAGGCCGGTCTGTGTGGTCATGGTGGTGTTCCTCACTGGGCGGCGGTGGTCACGGTGGGGCGGGGTGTGATCGTCGGCGCGAAGCCGTTCGGTGGCGGCGGGAGTTGCGCGCCCGTGGACGCGGCGGCGTAGACGTAGGCGTCGGGGCGCAGGGCGAGGGTGGCCGCGCGGCGCTCGCCCATCCAGGGCAGCAGGACTCCGTCACTGTCGACGAGCGTGCCCTCGGCCGGCCGGGATCCGGCGGGCGTGACGGTGAGCGAGGGGAGGCCGAGGCGGTCCCACTGGGGTTGTGGTGTCGCCGTCCGGGCGTGCAGGAGCAGCCATCGGCTGCCGAGCGCGTCGTCCAGCGGTACGCGGGCTCCGTCCGGGCCGGTCACCCAGGGCTGCGGGATCTGGTGACCGGACGCCTTGGTGCGCGGGTGGGCCTGGAAGCCTGCGGCGTAGTGGGCGCCGGGTATCCAGTTGGCGTCCTGCAGCCACTGGCTGAAGCCCGGGATGCGGTCGAGGGTGCGCAGCCCGACGTCGCGGACCGTCGTTACCGACCGGCGCCGCTCGGTGATGATCCGCCCGACGAACTCCGCCCGCTTGGTGACCTCCTTGACGTGGGGTTTGCGCTCGGCCTCGTACGAGTCGAGCACCTCCTCCGGCAACTCGCCCCGCAGCACGGCGTGGAGCTTCCAGGACAGGTTGGCCACGTCGCGCACCCCGGCGGCCATGCCCTGGCCGATCCACGGCGGCATGGCGTGGGCGGCGTCGCCGGCGAGGAAGGCCCGGCCGACCCGGAAGCGGGCGGCGAAGCGGACGTGGTGACTGTAGATCGTGGCCCGCAGGATCTTGACGTTGTCCCGACTGATCCCGTACCCCGCCACCATGTCGTAGATCGCTTCGTCGGTGGTCAGGTACTCCTCGTCGTCGCCGGGCAGGACCGGGAACTCCCAGCGGTGATGGCCGAGCGGGGTCGGGCAGTCCACCGCGGGCCGCGCGGGGTCGCAGCGGAAGCGCAGCCGGTCGTGGTCCGGCCAGGGCTTGAGCATCTCGGTGTCGATGACGACCCAGCGGTCCTCGTACGTCTTGCCCTCGTAGCCGATGTTCAGCTGGGCGCGGGTGAGGCTGGAGCCGCCGTCGGCCGCGATGACGTACGTGGCACGCAGACGTCGTACGGAGTCGTCGGCGGTCCCGAGCACCGTCAGCTCCACGCCCTCGGCGTCCTGGCGCAGCCGCAGGCACTCGTGCCGCAGCCACACCCGTACGTTCGGATATCGGTCGACGCCCTCGCGCAGCACCTTCTCCAGAGCCGGCTGGTAGATGAACATCTGCGGCGGATGCCCGTGTCCGCGCGGGGTGGGATGCGCGCTGATGAAGGCACGGCCCTTGGCATCCACGAAGTCCAGCGGCCGCTCGGCCAGCATGTCCAGCTTCAGCCGCTCGGCCAGGCCGATGCGCTGCCAGATCCGTACGACCTCCTCGTCCGTGGAGATCGCACGCGCCCGTGAGTAGACCTCGGCGTCGCGCTCCAGCACGACAACCTTGAGGCCCATCGCACCGAGCAGGTTCGCCGCGGTCACACCCGTCGGCCCGTAACCGATCACCGCCACGTCACAGGCAAGGTCTTCGGCACCGTCCTCGGCTTTGCCTTGGGCGCTGTTCTCACTCACTGGACCACCTCACTGTCGTCCCTGTTCCACGGCTCTTGCTGTAGCGTTTACTCCAATTGGAATAGGCGCTACGGTAAGGTCGGTGCTGGAGACGGTCAAGTGCCGGTACGACAGAAAGGGCACCCCCATGAGCAGGCCGCAGGCGTCGCGCAGGAAGCGGGCGAACGGGGTGGAGTCGCGACAGCGCATCCTCGACGCCGCCGTGGAGATCGCGGGCGAGCGGGGCTACGACGGCACGTCCATCGCGGCGGTCAGCGCCAAGTGCGGGCTGCCGGCCAGCTCCATCTACTGGCACTTCAAGGACAAGGACGACCTGATCGCCGCGGTCATCGAACGCAGCTTCGAGACCTGGCTCGCGGCCGTCGAACTGCCCGGCGAGGAGACCGGCACCCCGCTGGAGCGGGTCACGACCATGGCGGCGAACGTGGCGAAGTCCCTGATCGACGCACCCGACTTCCTGCGCCTCGGCCTCATGCTCGCCCTGGAACGGCGGCCGACCGAACCCCGGGGCCGCACGGTCTTCCTCCAGGTCCGGGACATCTCCCACCAGAAGATCGCCGAAGTGGTCACGACCCTGTTCCCCGACCTGGACGAGGGCGACGTCCGCACCCTCACCACCTACGCCGTCGCCGGCGCCGACGGCCTGTTCGTACACCGCGAGGTCACCGGCGACACCGTCGACCTGGTGGCCCTGTTCGAACTGCACGCCCAGTTGGTCTACGACGCGGCGACCCGCATGGCAGCAAGGAGCGAGGCATGACCCTGTCCGACCGGCAGCGCGAGGAAGCCGGCCTGCTGCTGCGTGAAGCCGAGCATCACGTGACACCGATCGACCCGCTGTCGGCCCTGCTGCCCGGCCTGGACCTGGCCGACGCCTACGCCGTCCAGCGGGACAACATCGCCTGGCGCCAGGCCGACGGGGCCAGCGTCGTCGGCCACAAGGTCGGTCTGACCTCGGCCGCGATGCAGCGGCTCCTCGGCGTGGACGAACCCGACTTCGGTCATCTCCTCGACGACATGGTCCACCGCGACGGCAGCACCGTCCTCGCAGGGCACTACTGCCAACCGCGCATCGAACCGGAGATCTGCTTCCTGCTCGCCCGGCCCCTGCACGGCCCCGGCGTCACCGTCGAGGACGTCCTGGACGCCACCGAAGCGGTCGCGCCCGCCCTGGAGATCGTCGACAGCCGGATCCGCGACTGGAAGATCACCCTGGTCGACACGGCCGCCGACAACGCGAGTTCCGGCGGCCTGGTCTGCGGGGCCTGGACGCCCCTGGACGAGGTGCCCGACCTCGCCGTCGTCCTCGTCGACCTGATGGTCGACGGCGAACGCGTGGCTGCGGGCAGCGGCAAGGAGGTGCTGGGCCATCCCGCCGCCGCGGTCGCCTGGCTCGCGAACACCCTCGCCGCCTTCGGGACCTTCCTGGAGCCGGGGCACCTGGTGCTGCCCGGTGCCATGACCACCGCCCCCTTCGTCAGCGCCGGCCAGAAGATCGAGGCGCGCTTCAGCGGTCTCGGCCCGGTGTCGGTGACCTTCGTCTGAAGCACCCGGAACAAGACCCGCTCATGTCGCCTGCCCCCTTGCCGGTCACCGTCATCGACTCCGGTAACACCCCGCCGGAGATTTTCGCGTCCGCCGACGATCCTGTACGGCCGCTGGGGACCGCCCCGCCCAGGCCGGCCGGACACCGGCCGCTCGCCCTCGACTCCATCGGCGTCCACTCCGGCTTCCTCCGGCACGCCGAGGCAGGCCGGGTGCGGATGGGGCGGCGGCAGGGACGGCTTGACCACCGACGCGGGCGTTGGTCCGCTCACCACGCAGGAGCCTCAGGAACTCAGGAGTACGCCTCATGACCACCGCACCACACCGGGTCGACGTCCACCAGCACATCGTCCCGCCCTTCTACCGCGGCCTCCTCGCCAAGGCGGGCATCGCCGACGCCGGGGGGCGCGCCCTGCCCGACTGGAGCCCCGAGGCGGCTCTGGAGCTGATGGACCTGCTGGGCACCGCCACGGCGATCGTGTCCGTCTCCACCCCCGGCACCAGCTTCCTCACCGACCCGGGCGAGGCAGCCACCCTGGCCAGGCAGCTCAACGACTTCTCCGCGTCCCTCACCGCCGAACACCCCGGCCGCTTCGGGTATTTCGCCACCCTGCCCATGCCCGACACCGCCGCCTCGGCCGCAGAGGCCGTGCGAGCACTGGACGAACTCGGCGCCGACGGGGTCACCCTCCTCGCCAACAACCAGGGCACCTACCTCGGCACGGACGGCCAGGACGAACTGTGGCGAACCCTGGACGAGCGCTCCGCCGTCGTCTTCGTCCACCCGGCCGAACTCCCGGCACCCGCTGTCGACGGGATCCCACCGTTCGCCGCCGACTTCCTCCTCGACACCACCCGGGCCGCCTACCTCCTGGTCCGCAACGGCGTCGTGCGCAGGTACCCGAACATCCGGTTCATCCTCAGCCACGCCGGCGGCTTCGTCCCGTACGCCTCCCACCGCATGGCCGTCGCCATCGCCGGCGACACCGGACGCAGTCCCCTGGACGTCCTGGACGACTTCCGCGGCTTCTACTTCGACACCGCCCTGTCCTCCAGCCCCGCCGCCCTGCCCACCCTGCTCGCCTTCGCCCGCCCCGGCCACGTCCTCTTCGGCAGCGACTGGCCCTTCGCCCCCACCCCCGCCGGCCAGTACTTCACAGTCGGCCTCGACACCGAAGTCGCCCCCGGCACGCTCCAGGCCGTCAACCGCGCCAATGCCGAAGCCCTCTTCCCCCTCCTGGCCGCCATCCCCACGCCGACGTCGACCCGTCCGGCCCCGGTACGCCTGCGCCAGGACGCCCAACGGGCCGCCGCCCGCCTGCTCTTCAAGCTCGTCCAGCCCGGCACCGACTGAGGACGTCTCCATGACCACCACCCCCCACCCGCAGACCGGGGAAAGCCAGGAAACCGAACCGACGGTCGCCACCGGCCGCGCCGGACACCGCGGCGTGCTGTTCGCGATGTGCCTGGCGCTCGTCCTCGTCGTCGCCTCCGTCTCCGCGCTCAACCTCGCCCTGCCCGACCTCGCCATCGACCTGTCGGCCTCCAACAGCGACCTGACCTGGATCGCGGACGCCTACACCGTCGCCCTGGCCGCCCTCGTCCTGCCGCTCGGCGCGATCGGCGACCGCCTCGGACGCCGCAACGTCCTGGTCGCCGGCACCTTCGTCTTCGGTGCGGCGTCCCTGGCCGCATCCTTCGCCGACTCCACGTCCACGCTGATCGCCTGGCGGGCCGTCATGGGCCTCGGCGCCGCGATGATCATGCCCGGGACGCTCTCCACCATCACCGCCGCCTTCCCGCCCGAGCAGCGCACCAAGGGTGTCGCCACGTGGTCCGGGTTCGCGGCCGCCGGTGCCATCATCGGCATGCTCGCCGCGGGCGCCCTGCTGGAGCAGTTCTCCTGGCGGTCGATCTTCGTCACCAGCGCCGCCGTCGCCCTGGCCGCCGCGCTCGCCGCGGTCCTGCTGGCGCCCAACACCAAGGACGCCCACCCGCACCGGCCCGACGTGGCCGGCGCCGTGACCACCGCCCTGGGGATCGGCACCCTCGTGTTCGGCATCATCGAGGGCAACGAGAAGGGCTGGACGGAACCCGTGGTGATCGGCGCCTTCGCCGTCACCGTGCTGTCCTTCGCCGCCTACGCCTACCTCGGCCTGCGCACCGAACACCCGCTGCTCGACCCCGCCCTGTTCGGCATCCGCGGCTTCCGCGCCGGCGCCGTCACGGTCCTCGTGCAGTTCATGGCCGTCTTCGGTTTCTTCTACGTGGGGCTGCAGTACCTGCAACTCATCCTCGACTACAGCCCGTTCAGGGCCGCCGTCGCCCTCGTCCCCGTCGCCGCCGTCGTCCTGCCCACCTCCCAGCTCACCCCGCACCTGGTGCGCCGAGCCGGCATGAAGGCCGTCATGGTGGTGGGTCTGGCGCTGCTCGCCTCCGGCCTGTTCGTGATCTCACTCCTCGACGTCGGCTCTCGGTCGTCTTCGCCGCCCTGCCCCTCTTCCACGTCAACGCGCTCGTCGTCACGCTCCTGGCGCCGCTTCTGCGTGGCCAGCACGTGGTCTGGGCCGGGCCGGACGGCTACCGCGAGCCCGCGCTCTACCGCGAGTTCTGGAAGATCGTCGAGCACTTCCGGGTAGCGGCCATGAGCGCCGTCCCGACCGTCTACCAGATTCTGGCCCAGATCCAGGTCGACGCCGACATCTCCAGCATGCGTCTGGCCATGGTGGGAGCCTCCGCGCTCCCGGGCGCGGTACGCGACGCCTTCGTGGGCAACACCGGTGTCGCACTGGTCGAGGGATACGGACTGACCGAGGCGACCTGCGCCAGCGTGCGCGGCTTCCTCCACCACCCGAGGCCCGGATCCATCGGCCGGCGCATGCCGTACCAGCAGATCAAGGTTGTCCGCGTCGAGCCCGACGGCAGTTGGACCGACCTGCCGGCGGGCGAGGTCGGCCTGCTGGTGATCGAGGGGCCGACGGTGTTCCCCGGATACGTGACCGGACATGACGCACAGGGGCCGGTGGTCGACGGGCTGGGCAAGCTCGTCGACGACTGGCTCGACACCGGCGACCTCGCCCGCATCGACGAGGACGGCTTCATCCACCTCACCGGACGCGCCAAGGACCTGATCATCCGCGGTGGCCACAACATCGACCCCGCGGTGATCGAGGACGCTCTGCTCGCTCATCCCGACGTCACCGGCGCCGCAGCGGTCGGCCGCCCGGATCACCACTCCGGTGAAGTCCCGGTCGCCTTCGTCACGCTGGCCCCCGGAGCGACCGTCACCGGCGCGGATCTGCAGGCTTGGGCAGCAGAGCACGTTGCCGAGAGCGCCGCGGCACCCAAAGCGGTGTCGATCCTCGACACGCTCCCGGTCACCGCTGTCGGCAAGCCCTACAAGCCGGCGCTCCGGGCGGACGCCACACGCGACGCAGTCAGCAAAGCTCTGGAAGGCGTGGCGCACATCAACGGAGTGGAAGCCACCGTCGAAGACGGCTCCGTGGTGGTGGTCGTCCACTCCGACAGGGATGTCGACGAGGCGTCCGTGAGGTCGACCCTGGGCGTCTACGCCATCGAGTGGCGACTGAGGGTGCGCCGGTCATGACCGGGCCGCGGACGCCGCGCAAGAAGCGCGCCAACGGCGTGGAGTCACGTCAGCGGATCCTGGACGCCGCGGTGGAGATCGGGGGCGAACGCGGATACGAGGGCATGTCCATCGCGGCGGTCAGCGCCAAGTGCGGGCTGCCGGCCAGCTCGATCTACTGGCACTTCAAGGACAAGGACGACCTGATCGCCGCGGTCATCGAGCGCAGCTTCGAGACCTGGCTCGCGGCCGTCGTGCTGCCGGGTGAGGAGGCGGGCACGCCGCTGGAGCGGGTCACCGACATGGCGGCGAACGTGGCGAAGTCACTCGTCGACGCCCCGGACTTCCTGCGCCTCGGCCTGATGCTCGCCCTGGAACGCCAGCCTACCGAACCCCGCGGCCGGACCGTGTTCCTCCAGGTGCGGGACATCGCCAACCAGAAGATCACTGACGTGCTCGGAGAGCTGTTCCCGGACCTTGACGAGGACGCTGTGCGCACCCTCACCGCCTACGCCGTCGCCGTCGCCGACGGCCTGTTCGTGCACCGGGAGATCAACGACGACGCCATCGACCTGGTGGCGATGTTCGAGCTGCACGCGGAGCTGGTCTACGAGGCGGCGACCCGCATGGCGGCAAGGAGCAAGGGATGACCGTGACCGACCCACAGCGCGCGGAAGCCGCCCGTGTGCTGCGCGGGGCCGAGCACCATGGGGCACAGACGGCAGGACGACGCACCGCGCCGACCCCCTCGCCGACGACCAGGACAGACACCTGCTCCTGTGGATGCAGACGCAGCAGCATGCCGGGCTGGTGTCGTCCGAACGCGACGGCGATCAGCGTCAGCCACGGCTCGGTGCGCGGGCTCCGCGACGCGTCGTACGGCTGCCGCGGGCGGGCGGATCGTGGCGCCCCGGCAGGCGGGTGGGCGGGCGCGTGAGATACCGCGGCGAGCGTGCGGGCGGCTTTCCGGAAGGCAGCAAAGGACATCTTCGGATCCGATGCGGCACCGATCCGGTCGCCGGACGGCCCATGACAGCACCATCCTCGACGTGCAGAACCGTGAACTCGTGCTGGGCCAGGATGCGGCGAGCGGAGGACGGAGGAACACCACGACCCCGGCCCGCACGCGAACGCAGGGAACACGGCGTCGGCCACGCCGCCGTCCACCGCGCCACCGCCGCCCGCGACGACACCATCAGCGCGTCGCGCGCCCAGCTGAAGCAGGCACGCGACCCGGCTCGGAAATTCCGGGATCAGCTCGAAGCCTCAGCGCCTGTGCCGCCGCGGATGTCCCTGCCCTGCTGGGCGGATGACGCGGTTCCGCTGGTCGAGGGTCAGATGCCCCGGCTGGGTCCGAGGCCGCGGTGGCAGCGGTGTGCCCCGTGGCCACACCGCACCGATGGTGCTTCAGAACACCGCCCACACGATTGCCGGTGCGAGTGATCATGACTGTCCCGACCAGCGCGATATCCAAGGCAGGGAACCTGCCCGCCGCCCTGACCGCGTTCGTGGGCCGGCGGCAGGAGGTCGCCGGGGTCCGTCATGCGCTGCGCACGGCACGGTTGCTGACGCTGACCGGGGTGGGCGGGGCGGGCAAGACCCGGCTGGCGCTGGAGGTGGCCGCCGCGTCCAGTGACTCGCTCACGGACGGGGCATGGGTGGTCGACCTGGCCGGCGTGCGGGTGCCGTCGGCGGTGCCGGACGCGGTGGCGGTCGCGCTGGGGGTACCGGACCTGGGCACCCGGCCCGTCCTGGAGCAGTTGGCGGGATACCTGGCCGGACGGCACGTACTGATCGTGCTGGACAACTGCGAGCATCTCGTCGACGCCTGCGCCGAACTGGCGCAGACCCTGCTGACGGCCGCCGCCGGTGTGCGCGTGCTGGCGACCAGCCGGGAGACGCTGGGCATCACCGGGGAGCAGGTCTTCACCGTGCCCCCGCTGGCTCCGGACGAGGCGGTCGAGCTGCTGTGGGCCAGGACCACCGCCGTCCGGCCGGACTTCCGGGTCACCGACGCGAACCGGGCCCAGGCCGTCCGCCTCTGCACCGACCTGGACGGGCTGCCGCTGGCGATCGAGCTGGCCGCCGCCCGGCTGCGCACCCTCACCGTCGACCAGGCCGCGGACCGGCTGGCGGACCGGTTCACCCTGCTCAGCGCCGGCAGCCGTAGCGCACCGCCGCGCCAGCGCACGCTGCGCGCGCTGGTCGACTGGAGCTGGGAGCTGTGCACGCCCGCTGAGCGGCTGCTGTGGAACCGGCTGTCGGTCTTCGCCGGGACCTTCGCCCTGGACGCGGCCGAGGAGGTCTGCGCGGGCGAGGGTGTCTCGGCGTACGAGGTGCTGGACCTCCTGGACCGGCTCGTCGCCCAGTCCGTGGTGCTGACCTGCGAGGCCGAGGGCCGGCCGCGCTACCGGCTGCTGGAGACCATCCGGCAGTACGGACGGGAACGGCTCGCCGAGTCCGGCGAGGAGGGACGGCTGCTGCGGCGGCACCGCGACTTCTTCCTCCACCTCGCCCAGCGCGTCGACAAGGGCTGGTACGGCCCCGGCCAGGTGGAGAACCTGGCCCGGCTGCGCGCCGAGCACGGCAACCTGCTGGCGGCCCTTGCCTACGACACCGACCCCCAGGCCAGGCTCAGGCTGGCCGCCGCGCTGGCCTTCCACTGGTGTGTCGGAGGATTCCTCGGCGAGGGACGCCGTCAACTCGACCGGGCTCTGGCGGTGGCGCCCGAACCCTCACCGGCACGGGCCCGCGCGCTGATCAGCGCAGTCTGGGTGGCGCTCTGTCAGGGCGATCTGGCGGTGGCCGACCAGTGGCTCGACGAGGCCGACGCGGTGGGCGAACAGTTGGGCGACCCGGCCGTGCGGGCCGACGTGACGGGCTTCCGCGGCGTGTCGGCACACTACCGAGGGCTGGTGGAAGACGCCGTCCCCCTGTACGAACGCGCGAGGGACGCGCTGACGGCGCTGGGCGAGGAACGCGCGGCGGTCGGCTGGGTGCTCGCGCTGGCCTGCGTCCAGGCCTACGTCGGGGACCCGCGTGCGGCGGAGACCGGCGGGTGGCTGGTCGACTCCTCCGAGGCGACCGGGGAGCGGTGGGGACGCGCGCAGGTGTTGCTGGCGCTCAGCTTCGATGCCTGGCAGCGCGGTGACCGGAGGGAGACCGGAGCACGCGCCCGGGCCGCGCTGAACGACATGAGGGGCTTCAACGACCGCCCGGCGATCGCGAGGATGCTGGAGGTGCTCGCCTGGGCCACCGCCGCCGCGGGCGACCACGAACAGGCCGCCCGGCTGCTGGGCACCGCGGACACCCTGTGGCGGGACGCCGGCACCGCCATCACCGCGTTTGACCCGCGGATGGCCGAGCACCACGCGCGCTGCGCGGCGGAGATCGTCGACGCCGTGGGCCGGGCCGCCTACACGAAGGCGTTCGAGGAGGGCGGCCTGCACAGCAGCCCCGACGGGGCCATCGCCTTCGCCCTGGACACCCGCGCGTACACCGACAGCGAGGCCGATGCCGGCGTGGGCCCGGTCGCCCCGGAATCGAACAAACAGGACATCGTCCCGAGTCCCCTGACCCGCCGGGAGCGGGAGGTGGCCGCGCTCGTGGCCAAGGGCATGAGCAACAGGCAGATCGGTTCCGCGCTCGGACGCTCCCCGCGCACGATCGACGGCCACGTGGAGAACATCCTGGCCAAGCTGGGCTTCGCGTCCCGCGCCCGGATCGCGTCCTGGTGGACAGCGAACCAGACACCCACCCCGTCCACTCAGGCATCAGGAGCGATCACCCCTGGACCGACATGGTGCCCGAATACCCCTGGAGCTGGGCCCGGTTCAAGGAGTACAACAACTCCTCCGTCTCCTGTGTGGATCAGCTGTGCGCCACCAGCTCCGCTGCCGGGGGGACCGACCGCCCCATGTTGACCGCCTCCGAGGCGGCCGACTACACCGCCCAGAAGTACCTGGCCGGCACCGACGGCTGGAACCCGGTCTTCCAAGGAGGTCCTGCCCCGGTATCCGCCGGGCCACAACAACGTCGCCCTTGCCCTTCCGGGTCCCGAAACCGACGGTCCGGCCGGCGCCGCGACGGACCCTGAACAGACCGTGTGAAGCGTTCGTAACCGTGGCGGACTTCAGGCTGGGGACCGAAGCCTCCGCACATCCCGGCGATGGGACCGCCCCGGGCTCTGGCCGCGCCAGGGGGTACGTCGTACATCAAGTCGAAGAACCGTGCGACCTGGTTGTACGTCGACGGGATGGAGCGAAGGGCCAACGGTTCCGCTGCCGGTCAGTGGGGCGACAGCGGCGACGCCGCTCAGCAACGGACGGAGGTGACGGCAGACGGTCGTCGGGGCCGACGTCATCCGGCGCGTAACCTGCCGGCGGGGTCTGCGGGCGGCTTCGAGCATGCGGAGCGGCATGGTGAGTGCGGCGGCCGTGCTCGCGAAGCGGAATTCCGCGATGCCTCACAGCGTCGGCTCGGGGGGTGCCCAAGGTCGGAGACGACGGCCGGTAGCCGTGATCGGTGGGCGAGAAGGAACGCTGGACGTACGCCGGCATGTCGGGCGAACGCTCGACGATCTGTGCGTGCCGCCCCGCCCAGATCCCCCGGGGCCAGTCGCACCGGCTGACCGAATCACTCTCGACGTCGAATCAGAAAGGGTAGTGCGGCTGCTCGGTGGACAGGGTGATCCAACGGGTGTTGGTGAAGGCCTCGATGCCCCAGCGGCCGCCGAAGCGGCCGTAGCCGGAGGCCGCGAAGCCGCCGAAGGGGGCCTGGGGTTCGTCCGCCACCGACTGGTCGCCCACGTGCACGATGCCGGTGCGGATGCGGCGAGCCACCTTCAGGCCGTGGGTGGCGTTCTCGGTGAGGATGCCGCAACTGAGCCCGTGCTCGGTGTCGTTGGCCAGTGCCACGGCCTCGTCGTCGTCCCGGAAGGCGGTGATGGCGACGAGCGGTCCGAAGGCTTCGGTGTGGTGCAGCGACGCGTCCTCGGGGACGTCGGCGAGGACGGTCGCCGGGTGCAGGGCTCCCTCCGGCGGGCCGCCGCCGGTGAGTACGCGCGCGCCCTTGCGTACCACGTCGAGGACCAGGGCGGCGACCCGTCGGGCGGCGGCCTCGTCGACCAGGGGGCCGATGACGGTGGTGGGCAGGCTCGGGTCGCCGCTCGGCAGGTCGGCGACCTTCGCGGTGAACCGCCGGGTGAACTCGCCGACGAGTGACGTGTGCACCAGGATGCGGTCGGCGCACATGCAGATCTGGCCGGCGTTCATGAAGGAGGCGAAGACGGCGGCGTTCACGGCGTGGTCGAGGTCGGCGTCCTCCAGCACGATCACCGAGTTCTTGCCGCCGAGTTCGAGCACGGCCGGCTTGAGGTGCTGGGCGGCGAGGGTGCCGATGACTTGCCCGACGCCGGTCGAGCCGGTGAAGTTGACGCCGCGTACGCGCGGGTCCGCCACCAGTGTCCGCGCGATCGCGGCGGCGTCCGCCTTGTCGTTGGTGAGGACGTTGAGGACGCCGTCGGGCAGACCGGCGTCGCGCAGTACGTCGGCGACGAACAGCCCGCACGCGAAGGGGGCGTCCTCGCTCGCCTTGACGACGACGGTGTTGCCCGCCGCGAGCGCGGCGGCGACCGCTCGCGTGCCGAGGATGATCGGCGCGTTCCAGGGCGCGAACGCCGCGACGACGCCGAGGGGTTCGCGAACGGCGAGGCTGAGCCCGCCCGGTTCCTGGGTGGCCAGCACGTCCCCGCGCGGGGCGGTGATCGCGGCGGCGGCCTCTCGCAGCATGTTCGCGGCCAGGGCGACGTTGAACAGCGCCCATCCCCGGGTGCCGCCGACTTCCGCGGCCATCAACTGCACGGCCTGCTCGCCGCGCCGCTCCATGAGATCCGCCGCGTCCAGGAAGATCCTGCGTCGGGCGAAGGGCGCGAGGGCGGCCCACTCGGCGAAGGCGGCGTCCGCCGCGTCCACCGCGGCTCGTACGTCCTCCGGTCCGGCGGCGGCGACCGTGGCGTACGGCTTGCCGGTCCACGGGTTGATGTCGGCCGTGGTCCGGCCGGAGACGGCGGGAGTCTCCTTGCCGCCGATCAGGAGGTTCCGGTGAAGTGGCATGGGATCCATGGGGTCATCTGCCTTTGGGTTCGGTCCGGTTGGCTGCGGGTCAGGCGCCGATCATGTTGAAGCCGCCGTCGGCGTTGAGGTAGACGCCGGTCATGTGGGAGGCGTCGTCGGTGGCGAGGAAGAGGGCCGTGCCGGCGAGTTCCGCGGGGCCTGGGACACGGCCCAGCGGGGTCTTGGCGATCAGCTCCTCGCGGCGGCCGGACTTCCAGTCCTCGCGGGTCAGGAGCCTCTCGGTCTCGATGAAACCGGGCGCGAAGGTGTTGACCCGCACGGTGGGCGCGAAGGCCTGGGCGTAGGACTTGGTGATGCCGAGGATGCCGTACTTCGCGGCGGCGTACTGCGGGGCCCGCGCACTGCCACGGACGATCACGGTGGAGCCGATGTTGACGATCGCGCCGTGGCCCTGCTCCAGCATCCGGGACCCGAACTCGTGCACGCAGAGCATCGTTCCCTTGATGTCCACGGCGAGCACGTGGTCGATGGACTCCTCGGTGACATCGCGCCAGGACATCTGGTCGGCTGCCACGTCACCGACGTTGTTGACCAGCACGTCCAGGCCGCCGAAGCGGCTGAAGACCTCGTCGGCCATGCGGATGACGTCGGCGTGGACGGCGATGTCGGCCTGCACGGTGAACGCCTCACCGCCGACGTCCTTGACGCGGGCGACGGTCCTGTCGGCCCCGGCGGCGGAGCTGCGGTAGTGGACGGCGACCCGGGCGCCCTCCTGTGCGGCGCGGACGGCGATCTCAGCGCCGTAGCCGGTGCCGGCTCCGGTGACCAGGACGCTGCGGCCCTCGAAACGGCGGGGAATGCTCTGCTGTGCCATGCGGCGTCCTTTCAGGGGTGTACGGCGGTGAAGTGCTGGCGGATCTCGCCGATTCCCTGGATGCGGCTGACGAGTTCGTCGCCTTCGGTGAGGTAGCGGGGCGGGTTCATCCGGTTGCCGACTCCGGCCGGGGTGCCCGTGAAGATCAGGTCTCCGGGGAGGAGGGACACCACGGCGGAGAGCCGGGCTATGAGCTCGGGGACCGGGAAGATCATGGACTTGGTGCGGTCCTGCTGGACGGTCTCGCCGTTGAGCAGTCCGGTGATCTCCAGGTCGTCGGGGTCGTCGAACTCGTCGGGGGTGACGAGGGCCGGGCCGGTCGGCCCGAAGCCGGGGAAGGACTTGCCGAGGCTGAACTGGGCTGGTTTGCCCTGGAGTTGGGAGACGCGTTCCGACAGGTCCTGTCCGACGGTGAGTCCGGCGACCGTCTCCCAGGCTCGGTCGGCGGACACCCGGTGAGCCGACCGGCCCATCACCGCCACCAGCTCGACCTCCCAGTCGACCTTGCCCTCGGGCAGCTCGACCGTGACGCGGGGGCCCGTGACGCAGGTCGGGAACTTGGTGAACACCAACGGCTCGTCGGGCGGCGTGAATCCGGCTTCGGCGGCGTGCGGGGGGTAGTTGAGGGCGACGGCGAAGACCTGCCGTGGCTGGGGAACCGGGGCCTGGAGGGCGGCAGGGTCCACCTCGATGTCGTACGCCTCGGCGGAGAGGTCGGCGGCCCAGTCGCGGACCCGTTGCCACTGCTCCAGCAGGGCCATCGGGTCGCTGGGCAGCCGACCCTGCGAGGCCCAGCTGACATCCGCGGCCCGATCGCCGCGGACCAGGGCGGCACGGCCGCCGATGACAGCGAGCCTCACCAGTCCACCTTCTCCGGTACGGGGGTGCCGTGACCCTGCTCCCAGCTGACGATGGGCGTGCGCAGGACGCCGAGGCGCTCCACCTCGGCCTCGACGACGTCACCGGGCTTGAGGTACATGTCCGGGTCGCCGCTGAAGCCCGCGACGCCCTGGACAGTGCCGGTGGTGATCAGGTCGCCCGCGCTGTAGCCCTGCGGGGAGTGGTAGGCGACCAGGTGCGGGATGGAGACCGACATGCGGTTGGTGTTGGACTTCTGCCGGACCACGCCGTTGACGCGCAGTTCCATGTCGAGGTTCTGGGGGTCGGGGATCTCGTCGGCGGTGACGATGTAGGGGCCGACCGGGCAGAAGGTGTCGATGGCCTTGCAGAAGGAGAAGACGCCGGACTCCATCTCACGGCGCTGGATGTCGCGGGCGGTGATGTCGTTGAAGACGACGTATCCGGCGATGTGGTCCGGGGCGTCGTCCACGGCGAAGAACTTGCCGGGCTTGCCGATGACGACGGCGATCTCCAGCTCGTAGTCCAGCTCGCTGGTGAGGTGTTCGGGGTAGATCACCGGCTCGTCGGGCCCGACGATCGCGTCGACGTTCTGGAAGAACACGATGCCCTTGTGCATGGGGTGGGACCAGTCGACGTTCTTCGACTCGTCTTCGTGCTCACGGAAGTTCCCGGAGGTGTGGAAGAACTTCTTCGGCACGATCGGGGCGCGCAGCCGTACGTCGTCGAGGGCCAGGCGCTCCCCGGTCTCCGTGACCCGACCGTCGCGCTCGAAGTACTCGCGCGTCGAGCCGACCTCCAGGGGGAGGACGAGCCGTTCTTCCAGCTCCAGTCTGCCGACGCGTCCGTCGTCGAAGGTGATCAGCTTCATGATGTCCCGCTTTCGGGTTCGAGGTGGTGGCGAGTGACGGTGTTGTGGTCCTGGACCGGAGGGGTTCCTTCTCCGGCGAAGACACGCAGTTGGAGGGCGAGCAGGGCGTAGTAGCCGACCAGGGTGGTGAGTTCGAACAGTCCTCGCTCTCCCCACGCGGCCACCGTGTCGTAGTACTCCTGGTCGCTCAGCGCACCGGCTCGGGTCAGCGCGACGACCGCTCGCAGGGCGGCCCGCTCGGCCGGGTCCGCGAGGTCAGGCAGCCTGCCGGCGCGCAGTGTGCCCATCTCGGGTTCGGAGAGGCCGCACGTGTGGCCCACCGCCTCGTGGGCCTCCCGCTCGAAAACGCTCCCCCAGTGAGCGGCGACGACCAGGATGGCCATCTCCCGCACACGGTCGGTCAGGACCGACTCGTAGCGCACCGCCGCCCCGACCGCCTGGACAGCGAGTCCGACGGGCGGGCTGAGCAGCATGGCGTTGAAGGGGCCACGCAGTCTGCCCTCCTCGTCGGTGAGGGCGAACGCCTGCGGTCCGGTCGCTCGCGGGCCGCCGGTGACGGCGCGGTAGACCTCGGTCTGCTGCTCGTTCAGCTCGCCGGGCAGCAGTCCGGCAAGGCGTGCGGTCATCCGCACTCCCTTCCATGGAACTTCAAGGGAATCGGGGGTCAGACGAGCGTGCGGCCGCCGTCAACGTAGAGCACCTGACCGGTCACGAAGGACGCGCGGGCCGAGGCTAGGAACAGCACGGCGCCGACCACGTCCTGCGGTGTGCCCAGGCGCCCGGCGGGGACCAGGCTGGTCATCTCCTCGCGCATTCCGGGCTTGTCCAGGTACGCGCGGGTCAGCTCGGTCTCCGTGTAGCCCGGGGCCACGGCGTTGACGGTGACGCCGTCGGCGGCCCATTCGCGGGCCATCACCTTCACCAGCTGGTCCAGGCCGCCCTTCGACGCCGCGTACGGGGCGTGGTGGCGGTGCGCGAGCCGGGAGGAGACGGAGGAGAAGAACACCATGCTGCCGTGGCCGGCCTCGCGCATGAACCGGCCGGCGGCGCGCCCGGTCCAGAACGCACTGGAGAGGTTGAGGGTCATGATGCGGTCCCACACCTCGTCGGGTGTGTCCACCACGGGGCGGCGGTCGTTCGTTCCCACGGCGTGCACGAGCACGTCCAGGCCGCCCAGGTCATGGGCTGCCGTCGTGACCACCCGCTCGCAGGCCTCGGACGACGTCAGGTCCGCGGTGAGGGTCCGTACGTCGGCGGCGGCGAGTGTCGGATCGTCGCGCAGCACCTTGAGGCGGGCCTCGTCCGCGTCGACGATCACGAGCTGTGCTCCCGCCTCCGCCAGGCCCTGGGCACAGGCAGTGCCCAAGCCTCCGGCTCCCATGACGAGCACGCGGTGCCCCTCAAGCCCGAGCCATCTCATCGCAGACCTCCGGTTTTCTGTGGAAGGAACCATCAGGCAAGCTCGATTCCGGCTCCGGCCGCGACCCGCGCGTAGGCAGTGGCGGAGTCTCGTACGCCGACCCCCAGCAGGCCGTCCACCAGGGCGTTTCCACTCTCGCTGAGGCCACCGTCGTGGATCGACAGCGCGCGCCGGGGTTTGATCTCGCGGACGTAGTCGATGACTTCGCCGGTCTTGGACCACGGGCCGTGGACCGGCACCAGGAGCGTGTCCACCGGGCGTGTGGGCACGGTGAACGCGTCGCCCGGGTGGAAGACGGCGCCGTCCGTGTTCCCCACGAGGAAGCCGACGTTGGTGACCCGTGGCAGGTCCGGATGGGTCGGCGCGTGCAGTTCACCGTGCACCTCGACACCGATGCCCTCGATGTCGAAGGTGTCCCCGTCGCCGACCACGGTGACCCGGCCGCCGAGCCCGCCGAGCCGGTCCGCCACGGAGCGGTCCGCCCAGATCCGCAGGGCGGGGTCGGCCTCGGCCGCCGCGCGGAGCACGGGCTCGGCGAAGTGGTCCACGTGCTCGTGCGTCACGAGCACCGCGTCGGCACCGTCGAGCGCCCGAGGGTCGGAGTAGACGCCGGGATCGATGACGATGACGACGCCGTCCCGCTCCAGCCGGATGCAGGCATGTCCGCACCTGATGAGCCGCATCGGCCCGCTCACTTCCGCAGCTCGCTGTCGGGCACCCAGGTGCCGTGGAAGCCGTACCGGAGCCGGAAGGGGATCTTCACGGTGGCGATGGGGCCGGCGGCGATGTCGAGGGCGTCGAGCACGACCAGGTCGTGCCGGTTCTGGTCGCGTCGGCCGATCAGTGCGAGCAGGTAGCCCTCGCCCTCGCCGGCGTCCGCCGACTTCGGCACGAACACCGGCTCCTCGGGCGCGGCGTACTCGCCGGGGGCCCAGAAGGTCGTCTCGCCGGTGTGGTCGTCGCGGTGGATCAGGGAGTTGAAGGGCGGGCCCATCGGGCCGACCTCACACTTCGGCACGTCGGGGTGCATGCCGCCGATCCACGCGTGCCGGTTCTTCTCCATCAGCACGCGGGGGTCGACCCGGGGCATGTCGCCGGGCGAGGCGATGAGCTGCTCGCTGCGGTAGGTGTCGGTGGCGTCGTCCCAGTGGGCGGCGCCCTGGGTGAGGTCGAAGGTCCAGCGGTGCAGGAACGGGGGCTTCTCGGGCAGCGGGCCGACGGTCGTGATCGGGAACTGGGAGAACCAGCCGGACTTGGTGGTGAAGTGGTCGGCGACCAGGGTGTCGCCGTCCGTCCAGGCGTTCAACGAGTGCGTCTCCATCAGCTGTTCGCTGCGGTACCACTTGATGCCGCTCACGCCCTGCTCGCGGGGGATGATCGCGACGTAGGTCTCCTGGTTCGGGTCCCAGACGAAGTACTGCGCCTCCCGCTTCAGCTGCTCCGGGTCGGCGACCATGGGCGAGATGGTGAAGACGAAGTGGTCCCGGGTGACCAGCCAGTCGTGCACCATCGAGGAGTAGGGGACCTCGAAGGTCTGCGAGCGGGTGACCTTGCCGGAGGCGGATATCTCGTAGATGTGGATCTGCTTGTCCGGCAGACCGGTGGCGTTGTACGCGAAGGCGATCAGTTCGCCGGTGAGCGGGTCGTGCTTGGGGTGCGCGGTGAAGGTACGTCCCGGGATCTGACCGGAGAAGTCGTAGACGCCCCGGGTCTCCAGGGTCAGCGGGTCCAGCTCGTACGGGAGGGCCGCCTCCTTGAGCGCGAGCAGCTTGCCGGCGTGCCAGATGATCGAGGTGTTGGCGTTGCCGTCGTCGATGCCGAGGACGGACGGGTCGTCGGTGTACGGGTTGCGGTAGGCGCCGAAGAGGGCCTGGCGGGCCTGGCGTTCGAGCTCGAAGCGCTTGGTGCGGACGTACTTGGTCTTCAGATCCGCGTGCCCGTTCTCCAAGCGCACCATGTGGATCATGCCGTCGCCGTTGATGTACACGTCGTTCGGGAACCGCGGCGGGTACTGGGTGTCCGCGGCGGCCCGGTAGAAGACACCGGACAGCTCGGGGGGTATGCGGCCCTCGACCTCGAGGTCGTACACGTCCGCCTCGATCCGCGACGGGGCGAAGAACCCACGGAACTTCGGAGTGTCCGGGAACCCCATGGTCTCCGGAGGCGGCTGGGTGCCGACGGGCTGCTGTCCGGGCGTCCCGTTGGACTGCGTCGTTGCAGTGGCCATGGCTCTCTCCCCTATGACAAGGTTGGATCAAGCGAAGAATGTGATCGATGCCCCTCGGCGGCAGCACTCTGCGGCGAGATCGGGCCTCATGAAGCGTGATGGAACCGAGCTGAACAGCCCGTCCTGGCCATGATGTCCCGGCGTATCTTTGGCGTCCAACACTGAAACACGCACGAAATGATCGGAGACTGCGATGGATCTGCGACAGATGGAGTACGCGGTGGCCATCGCCGACGAGCTCAACTTCACCCGGGCCGCAGCACGCTGCCGCATCGGGCAGTCCGGGCTGAGCCACCAGATCACCCAGCTGGAGCGCGAGGTCGGCGCCCGGCTGTTCGAACGGACGAGCCGCAACGTCCGGCTGACCCAGGCCGGTCAGACCTTCGTCGCCTGCGCACGGCGAGTACTCAAGGCAGTGCAGGAGATGCACGCCGAGATCGCCTCCCTCGACGGACCCGTACGAGGGCGGCTGCGCATCGGCTCGGTCACGCTCACGGCCGGCAACATCGACCAGCTCGGCCTGCTGAGGGACTATCAGGAGGCATACCCCGCAGTCGAGGTCACCCTTTCCGACGCCGACGGGGTCGAGGCCGCCGCCCAGCTGCTGACCGGTGAGCTGGAGGTCGCCGTCGTCGCCCTGCACGAGCATCAGCTGCCCCCGGGCATCGCCTACCACCTGCTCCGCCTGGTTCCGCTCGTGGCCGTCGTGGGCCGTCAGCACCGCCTGCGCGGGACCGGCGTCACCGACCTGACCAAGCTGGCCGACGAACGCTTCCTCGAATGCGGTCCGGACACCGGACTGCGCGTGCAGGTGGACGCCGCGTTCGACCGCGCGCGAGCACGCCGCCGGGGCGTCTGCGCGTTGCGCAGCGCGGGAGACCTCGCCTCACTGGCGTTCGAGGGCATCGGCGTGACCGTCGTGCCCAGGCCTGTGGCCGACGCCATCGTCCCCGACGACCACGCCGACTGCGTCCTGCGCCTCGACGACCCGCAGGCACTCCAGCCACTGGCCCTCGCCCACCGCGACCCGGCCCCGACCTCACCCGCGGCCCAGGCGTTCCTGCGTCTCGCACTCGCCCGCCTGCCAGAGGGAACCCCAGGACTGGAAGAGGCGACCACCGCGTCCGCGCCCGGGTAGCGGCGCCGGGCCCTCGCGGAATCCAAGGCACGCATGATCCGCATCTTCGATCTCGATCGGCCGGAGGCTAGGCAGGCCCTGCCCAGTAGCCCATAGTCGTCTCAACCCGGCGCCGGAGCCGCATCACCCACCGTTGCCGGGTCGGCGCAGGCCCCCGGCAAGCCGGACCTTCGCAACGCCACGGCAGTCATCGGTGCCCCGCGCTCCGACTTCGTCCCGTGCTCGGGGTGGCCTCACGAGGGTGGCCGTACCCCCTTCCCTTCCCGCTACGCCAGGTGGAGTTTCCGCATGCCCGCACCCGTGCCCGCGTTCCCGTCCCCACCGCCCGCAGCCGTCGTGGACGGCCCGTCCGAGCAGACCGTGTCCGGTCCCGGCCACCGGCTGCGCATCACCCTGCTGATGGCCGGCAGTTGCCTGCCCATCCTGGGCGCCGTGCTCATCGCCCCTGTCCTGCCGCAGATGCACGACCAGTTCGCCGACGTGCCGGGCGTCGACGCGCTGGTCCCGATGGCCCTGACGGTCCCCGCCCTCTCCCTGGCACTGCTGGCCCCCTTCGCCGGCGTCATCGTCGACCGGCTCGGCCGCGAACGCCTGCTCGTCGTCGCCACCGTGCTCTACGCGCTCCTCGGCACCGCCCCCCTGTGGCTGGACTCCCTCGGCGCCATCGTCGTCAGCCGCGCCCTCGTCGGCGTCGTCGAAGCCGCCATCATGACCTGCTGCACCACGCTGATCGGCGACTACTACTCCGGCAGACAACGCGACCGCTACCTCGCCATGCAGACCATGTGCGCCGCGATCTCCGCGACGGCCTTCTTCGCCCTGGGCGGCGCGGCAGGATCGGCCGGCTGGCGCACACCGTTCTGGGCCTACGCCGTGAGCCTGCTGCTCGCCCCCGCCTTCGCCGCCTTCCTGTCCCGGCCCCGACCGGCCGACCAGCCCCCCACCCTCTCCCCCACCGTCACCGCCACCGCCTCGGAGCCGGTCAAGCGGGCCTTCCCCTGGCGCCCGCTGGCCGGGACGTGCGCCCTGACCGTCTTCGGCGCCGTCCTCTTCTACACCGTCCAGGTGGAGATGGCCTTCCTCCTCGACGACATGGGCGTCACCGAGCCCGGCATGATCGGGCTGGCCATCGCCGCATCCAGCGTCGCGACCGTGATCGGCGCGGGTGTCTTCACCAAGGCCGGCCGCAGCCCGGCCGCCTGGCTGCCCACTGTCTTCGCCCTGTGCGCCCTCGGCTTCGCCGTGATCTGGCTCGCCCCCAACCCTGTCGTCCTGACCATCGGTGCTGTGATCAACGGCTTCGGTGGCGGCATCATGCTGCCGAGTCTCCTCACCCTCGCCATGTCCAGGCTCGACTACGCCGACCGCGGCCGCGGCACCGGACTGTGGACGGGGTCCTTCTTCATCGGCCAGTTCATCTGCCCGCTCGTGGTGCTCGCGCTCACCTCCGCCGTCGGCAGCCTGGCGGGCGCCATGGGCGTACTCGCGGTCGCCGGGTCGATCGGCGCCATCGGGCTCGGCCTCTCCGCCCGCAGGCACCGACCAGTGGCCGCCCCGGAACCGATCGAGCAGATGGCACGCTGAACGGCCGCGACGCCGATCCGCCACAAGAACCGCGAGAACCACAAAACCATCGAGATCGGCATCGCGGACGACCACCGCGATGCCGATCGCCGCCCTTCGCACTGGAGAAACATGCTGAACCTGATCGCCGCCGTCCGTCGCAAGCCGGGAATGACACACCACGCGTTCCTGCACTACCTGCAGCACGTGCACGGATCGCTGGCCGCCGAGAATCCCCTCCACGTTCGACGCTACGTCCAGAACCACGTCTTCGACGCGTCATTCGGCAGCGAGGAGGACCCCACGCACCTGACCGACTTCGGCCGGGACTCCGTCACCGAACTGCACTTCGAGAACATGGAAGCACTGGCCGCCACGATGGCAGACCCGTACACACGCGAGGTCATCGGCCCCGACGGCGCCCACTTCAGCGACATGCCCAGCGCCCTGGCCCTACTGGCCCGCCCTGCGGTACTCATGCCCCCGCCGTCATCCGCGGAGGAGGGCCAGGTGAAGGTGCTTCACTTCATCCGCATGTCAGAAGGGCTGGACCAGGACAGCTTCACCGAGCGGTGGCAGACCGCGCACGAGAAGGTGCTGGCCGAGGACGAGCCACAGGCCGGGGCGTTGCGCGGTTACATCCAGCACCGGCAGGTCTCAGGGGCCGAGAAGGCACTGCGCCACTTCGGCGGTCGTGAAGAGCCCGCGTACGAAGGAGTCGCGGTCCTGTACTACGCCTCCCCGGGCGACGCGCTGACCCACTTCCCCTCTTACGAGCGGTCGCTGCGGGAGCATTCCGCCGAGACCGGCGGCGTCTACGACCCGTCCCGCTCGTTCGTCCTCTACAGCCGTGAGGTGACCATTTTCCAACGGCCTTGAAACCCGACGGGCCGGCTGCGCTGAGCACTTGTTCGCGATGTCGAAGGCCCCTACCGCGACCCGGTCGTCCCCGAACCGCTCGGCGATACCGAGGCCGATGCCCCTGCCGGAAGCGGTGACCAGGGCGACTCGGCCGGTGAGGACATGGGGTGCGTCTCCTCCCCGGTCGGTCAGCACAACTCGGCAGTCGTCATGGGTCAGTAGAACTCGACGGTGTTCACCCGGTTGAGCGGCCGTGTCCGTCGAGGAGCCGGCTGGCGTCGCTGGCGAAGAGTTCGGCGATGAGACGGTCCTCCGCGGCGCTGAGAGCGGCGGTGTGGGGGCTCACCAGCACATGGTCATGGTCCCAGAGCCGGCTGTCGGCGGGCAGCGGTTCCGTCTCGAAGACGTCCAGCGCGGCGAAGCCGACCCGGCCGGAGTCGAGGGCGTCGATCAGGGCGGCCTCGTCGACGACATTCCCCCGCCCGACATTGACAAGGGTCGCGCCGGGCCGGAGAGCGTCGAAGAACCGCTTGTCGAGCAAGTGCTCGGTCGTCGCGGTGCCGGGGAGCGTGTTGACCACAGCGTCCCCCCTGGGCTCCACCTCGACGAGACGCCCGGGATGCACGACCTCGGCCACGCCGGGGACATCGATGTCCCGCCTGCTCGTACCGACGACCCTCGCGCCCAGCGCGTGCAGCTTCGCGGCGACGACCCGGCCGATCCCACCGAGGCCGAGCACGAGCACGGTCTGCTCGCTCACCAGCCTCATCGTCCAGCGGCCGCCCCACTCGTGGTCGCCCTGCTGGTGGCTCGGACGGGGCAGGTCCTTGGCTCCCGCGAGCACACCGAAGACGGCGAACTCGGCGAGCGGCTGCCCGTACACACCGGCCGAGGTGGTGAACGCGACCCGGTCGAGCTCTTCGGAGCCGAGTCCCGCCGCCTTGACCTGGCTGCCACCGCCGGCCGCCATGGTGTGCACCCAGCGCAGCAGCCCGTCGGCGCGGACCGCTCGCACCGGCGCGGACGGGTTCACGTCGGGGATGCCGTACAGCGCGTCGGCGGAGTCGAGAAGCACCTCGTATGCGCACTGTTGTCGCGGCGTGCGCCGCCAGGCCGGATCGCCGGCGAAGTCGGCGGGCCAGCGCATCGGGGGCAGGAGCGCGTGGTCGACGACGAGGTCGATCCGCGGTTCCAACTCCCGTACGCGCGCGCAGTTCTCCTCGGAGAGCGGCGCGGCGACGGCGACCCGGAGCCTGCCCGCCGTTCCCATCAGGCGACCCGCTTCCGCAGCGCCTCGACCTCGGCGTCCAGGTCGGCCTCGCGGGCGACGATCTCCTTGACCGCCGCGAGGGCCTCCTCGGCGCGGTGTGGCGGGGGGGTGCCTCTATGTCTTTCGTCAAGCGAGGCGGGGGGTTCGGTGTTCGTAGAAGGTGCCGTCGCGGAGCATCGCGAAGAGCACGCT
>NZ_JBSFDA010000148.1:0-25885 GCF_053593675.1 Streptomyces sp. NPDC002156
CCGTCCGGCGTTTGAGGACGAGCGCGTTCAGCGCGACAAGGGGGGTCTGGGGGCGGCAGCCCCCAGGGATGGGAATGGGTAGGGGCGGCGGGGGCGAAGAAACACAACCCCCGCCGCCCCAACCTCGCCTCACCGCCCCGCGCCCACCAGCTCCGCCCCCTCGGCCACTTCCTCCTCCGCCCCCTCCGAACCACTCCCCCTCCCCGGCAGCAGGAAAGCAACCAGCACCGTCCCCACCCCCAGAATCACCGCCCCGATCAGACTCGTGTACGCCACCGCATCCGAGAAGGACGACCCGACCGCGTCCGCCATCTGACGTGCTCCCTGGGCAAGTTGAGTGGCCTGCGCCTTCAACTCGGCCGCCTGTTCAGGCGTCCCCGCACTCGCCGCACGCGCCGCGACCTGCTGAGCCTGCTCGCCGATCGCCTGGGCCACCTGATACCCCGCACCCACCGAATCCTGCGCCTGCTCAAGCGCACTCGCCGACAGCTTGCTACCAGCCGTCGCGTCGGTCAGATGAGAGGCGTACGACGTCGAGAGCAGCGAGCCGAGGACCGCGATGCCGAGCGAACCGCCCAGCTCCAGCGAGGTGTCGTTCACCGCACCGCCGACGCCCAGCTGGGACTCGGGAAACGCCCCCATGATCGCGTCCGTGCACGGGGAGAGAGCGAGGCCAATCGCGAGGCCGAGGATGACAAGAGAGGCGACGAAATCCCCGTACGACGAACCGGAGTCGACCTGCGAGAGCAGTGCGAGGGCCGCCGTACCGCCGACCATGCCCGCTGTGACCGTGATCTTCATGCCGATGCGCGGGGTGAGATAGCCGGTGAGCGCCGAGCCCACGAAAACCGCGCCCGCGAGGGGCAGCATGCGCAGCCCGGTGTCCAGGGCGTCGTAGCCGAGGACGAACTGGAGGTGCTGGGTCAAGTAGTAGAACGCGCCGAAGACCGCCAGGAAGAAGAGAGCGACCGCCAGGTTCGAGCCCGCGAACCGGCGCTGGGTGAAACGGCGTACGTCGAGGACGGGGCGCGGGTGGCGCAGCTCCCAGACCACGAAGAGGACCAGGCCCAGCCCCGCCGCCACCGCCGCCGTGATCGCCTTGGCGCCCCACCCGAAGTGCGGCCCCTCGATGATCATGTACACGAGCGCGGCGATCCACACCACCGACAGCAGCCCGCCGACGTAGTCGATCCGGTCCTGGTGGCCGGCCTTGGACGGCGGTACGAGGACGAAGGCGCCGACGATGGCGAGCACGACGATCGGCACGTTGATCAGGAACGTCGACGCCCAGCCGTGGTTCTCCAGCAGCGCGCCCGCGACCAGCGGCCCGGCCGCGATGGCGAGTCCGGCGGTGGCGGTCCACAGGGTGATCGCCTTGGCGCGTTCGGCGCGCGGGAAGGTCGCGGCGAGGAGGGAGAGCGTCGCGGGCATGATCAGCGCGGCGCCGACACCCATGACGGCACGGGCCGCGATGACCCCGGTGCCGCTGTCGACCAGCGACCCGGCGACGGCCCCTCCCCCGAAGACGACCAGGCCGAGCACGAGCGCCCCGCGCCGGCTGTACTTGTCGCCGATCGCGCCGAGCAGCAGCATCAGGGCCGCGTACGGGACGGTGTAACCGTCTATGACCCACTGGAGGTCGGCGCTGGAGAGGCCCAGGTCCTGGGTCATGTCGGGCGCGGCGACGGTGAGGGCGGTGTTCGCCATCACGATCATCAGCAGACTGAGGCAGAGCACGAGGAGCGCCCACCAGCGCCGGGCGTAGGGGCGGTCCATCCGCTCGACGGGTTCCGACATGACAAGTCGCATGGCTGCGGGGTCACCTTCCTCGATCATTTTGCACACCACCGTGCAGTTGCACGACAGTGTGCAATTTACTCGGATGCACAGCGCTGTGCAAATAGAGGGAAGGGGAGGCACAATGTCAGCCATGACCACGGGCACCAGCAGCCGCGCCGACGCCAACCGCCACCGCATACTCGACGTCGCCCTCGCGGAGCTGTTGCGCGACCCCGACGCCTCGATGGACCAGATCGCGCGCGCCGCAGGTGTCGTACGACGGACCGTGTACGGGCATTTCCCCAGCCGGGAGGCGCTGATCAGCACGCTGCTCGACGGCGCGGTCGAGGCGGTGGCCGCCGCGTACGCCGAGGGGCGCGCGGGTGCCAAGGATCCGGCGGAGTGTGTCGCCCGGACCACGCTCGCCGTCTGGCAGGTCGCCGACCGCTACCGGATACTCGTCGGGCTCGCCCAGCGCAGCGTCACCGTGCAGGGCATCCGCGACCGGTTCACCCCGGTCCGCGAGGCCTGTGTCGAGGTGCTCCGGCAGGGGCTGGAGGAGGGCGCGTTCAGCTCACCGCTGCCGGCGCCGGCACTGGCGTACGTGCATGAGCAGATGCTGTTCGCGCTGATGGAGGCGGTGAACGACGGGCTCCTGGCCCCGGAGGAGGCGGGCCGCTCCGCCGCGGTCACCCTGCTGACGACCGCGGGCGTACCCGCCTCCCGGGCCACCGCGCTGGTGGCCGAGCTGAGCGACTGAGGCGACGGTCGTCCGCCGTACCGGCTCTGGCACTGGAGCTGGTGCCGGAAACAGAAATGGCCGAGCGGCCAGGCTTCGGGGGAGTGCCTGGCCGCTCGGCGTTTTTCGGGGTCCCGGGGCTCCGGCGGACCTGCCGGATGCCCCGGGCCGGGCGGCCGGACCACGGGGAGTGTCCAGCCGCTCGGAGATGGATTGCGGGTATCGGGTATCTCGTCGATCTCGTCGATCTCGTCGAAGCTGGTCGCCGCGATACCGTGCCGACCTGGGAGTTCGAGGCCCGGCCCGGAAACTGCCCGGGCGGCTGAGAGACGGGGGGTCGTCTCAGCCGCCCGGAGTCAACGGACCGGAGCCGATGGACCGGAGTCAACGAACCCGAGTCGACGGACCGGAGTCGACGGGCGGGTCAGGCCTTGGCCAGTTCCTTCTCGCCGCCCTGCTCGGGGACGTCCGCGGAGGCGGAGTCGGCGCCGTCTTCCGGGTGGAAGCCGTCGTTCTCGTCGATGAGCGTCTTCTCGTCGAACGGGTACCGGCCGCCGAGGACCCCCGCGACACGCTCCTTGTCGATCTCGTTGGTCCAGGTGCCGATCAGGACCGTGGCGACCGCGTTGCCCGCGAAGTTCGTGAGGGCGCGGGCCTCGCTCATGAAGCGGTCGATGCCGACGATCAGGCCGAGGCCGTCCACCAGGGCGGGCTTGTGCGACTGGAGGCCGCCGGCCAGGGTCGCGAGACCGGCGCCGGTGACACCCGCCGCGCCCTTCGAGGCGACGAGCAGGAAGAGCAGCAGCGGGATCTGCTCGCTGACCGACATCGGCGTACCCATGGCGTCGGCGATGAAGAGCGACGCCATGGTCATGTAGATCATGGTGCCGTCGAGGTTGAACGAGTAGCCGGTCGGGACGGTGATGCCGACGACCGGCTTGCTGACGCCCAGGTGCTCCATCTTCGCGATGAGGCGCGGCAGCGCCGACTCGGAGGACGAGGTCGAGAGGATCAGCAGGAACTCGCGGCCCAGGTACTTGAAGAGCGAGAGGACGTTGAGGCCCGTGAAGATCTTCAGCAGCGCACCGAGCACGAGGAAGACGAAGAGGAAACAGGTGAGGTAGAAGGACAGCATCAGGACGGCGAGCTGCTTGAGCGCGTCGACACCGGCGGACCCGGTCACCGCGGCCATGGCACCGAACGCGCCGACGGGCGCGGCCCACATGACCATGCCGAGGATGCGGAAGACGAGCCGCTGGATGTGCTCGACACCGCGCAGGATCGGCGCACCGGTCGAGCCCATGGCCTGGATCGCGAACCCGGCGAGCAGCGCGATGAGCAGCGTCTGGAGGACCTCACCGCCGGTGAAGGCGGAGACGAACGTGGTCGGGATGATCCCGAGCAGGAACTCGGTGGTGTCCTTGGCCTCGGCCGAGACCTGCGCCTGGCCGGTCTCCTTGACGGCGTCGGTCAGCGCGAGGCCGGTGCCCGGCTCGATGAGGTTGCCGACGACCAGGCCGATGCCCAGCGCGACGAACGACATGACCACGAAGTAGCCGAGCGCGATGCCGCCTACCTTGCCGACCTTCGCTGCCTTCCGTACCGAGCCGATGCCGAGCACGATCGTGCAGAAGATGATCGGGGAGATCATCATCTTGATCAGGTTGACGAAGCCGGTTCCGATCGGCTTCAGCTCCACGGCGAAGTCGGGGGCGATCAGACCCACGGCGATACCGGCGGCCACCGCGGCGATGACCGCGATGTAGAGGTAGTGGGTACGGTCCCGCTTCGCGGCGGGTGCGGCAGGTGCCGTTGGGGATGAGGTGGCCACGGCTGCCCTCCTTGACGTCGTCGTCGGCATCACCGGCGTGCGGCTCACGTCCGGGGGATGGGGAGAAAGTTGTGCTGCGGATCAGGTGGTGCGTCGGGGTCGCGGGCAGCGACCGAAAACGGACCAAGACCCGCCAATCGCGTCCCTGCGATGCGGTGACTATCTAACGGCTTGTGAGGGCGGTCACCCTTCCGTTCATTTAGTTCACACTTATAAGGAGAGGCAGACTGACAGCATGCGTTTCCCCCGTGTTCCCGGACCCCGCAGCCTGGCCGGCCAGCTCTTCGCGATGCAGGCCGTGCTGATAGCTGTCCTGGTGGCTGGATACGCACTGTTCACGTACGTCAGTGACCGCAGCCAGGCCGAGGACGCGGCGGGCCGCCAGGCGATGGCCGTCGCCCGTTCGGTCGCGGACGCCCCCTCGGTGCGCGAGGCGATCCGCACCGCTCCGAAGCCGACGACGCTCCTCCAGCCGTACGCCCTCCAGGTGCAGCGCGACACGGACGTCGACTTCGTCACGATCATGAACCCCGAGGGCATCCGCTGGACCCACCCCGACCCGGAACAGATCGGTCAGCGCTTCCTCGGGCACCGGGAGCGCGCGCTGCGCGGCGAGTCGTTCACGGAGACCTTCTCGGGGACGCTGGGCCCGTCCGTCCGCGCGGTCACCCCGATCCATGACGGCGACCGGATCGTCGGGCTGGTGAGTGCGGGGATCCGGGTCGAGGAGATCAGCGCCCGCGTCCAGGACCAGGTCACGGCGCTGTTCGGGGTCGCGGCGGGCGCGCTGGCGCTGGGCGCGGTGGGCACGTACGTCATCAACGCGCGCCTGCGCCGCCATACGCACGGGATGAACGCGGCCGAGCTGAGCCGTATGCACGACTACCACCAGGCCGCCCTGCACGCCGTACGCGAGGGGCTGCTGATGCTGGACGGGCAGTACAAGGTGGCGCTGATGAACGACGGCGGCCGGGAGCTGCTGGGCGTCCTGGACGAGGACGAGGGGGAGGTCGTCGGCCGGTCCGTGGCCGAGCTGAGGCTGCCCGCGCCGCTGACGGGCGCGCTGCTGTCGGCCGAGCCACGCGTCGACGAGGTGCATCTGACCGCCGACCGGGTGCTGGTCGTCAACACGTCACCGGTGTCGAGCGGCGAGCGCCGAGGCACGGTCGTCACCCTGCGCGACGTGACGGAACTCCAGTCCCTGATGGGCGAGTTGGACTCCGAGCGCGGCTTCACACAGGCGCTGCGCTCACAGGCCCACGAGGCGGCGAACCGGCTCCACACGGTCGTGTCGCTGATCGAGCTGGACCGGGCGGAGGAGGCCGTGGACTTCGCGACTGCCGAACTGGAACTGGCCCAGGCGCTCACCGACCAGGTGGTCGCGGCGGTCAGCGAGCCGGTCCTGGCCGCCCTGCTGCTCGGCAAGACGGCGCAGGCGAACGAGCGGGGCGTGGAGCTGGTGGTGTCGGAGGACAGCAGCCTCGACGACGGCCTCCTCCCCGACACGCTGCCCTCCCGCGACCTGGTCACCATCCTGGGCAACCTCATCGACAACGCGGTGGACGCGGCCCAGGGCGGCGGAGAGGCGGGCCTGGGCGCGTCGCGGGTGACGGTGACAGCCCTCACGGAGGACTCCCTGCTGGTGCTCCGCGTCTCCGACACGGGCGCGGGCGTCGACCCGGCGCACACGGAGGCGGTCTTCCAGCGGGGCTTCACCACCAAGCCGGCGGGGCCGGGCGGACGGGGTCTGGGTCTGGCGCTCGTACGGCAGGCGGTGGCCCGGCACGAGGGGACGCTGACGGTGTCGGAGGCGGCGGGAGGAGGGGCGGAGTTCGAGGTGCGGCTGCCGTTGCCTAAGGTTGCGGCGCCAACGGTGGCCGCCTCCGCGGTGACCCCACCCGCGGTGGCTGAACCTGCCGTGACTTCGCCCGCGGTGACCTCGGCGAAGGCTTCAGAGGATCACACCTCCGCGAAGCCCACTGGGTCGACGAAGTCCGGTGAGCCTGCCAAGCCCGCTGGGCCTGCGAAGTCCAGTGGGCCTGCGAAGTCCAGTGGCCCGGCGAAGTCCAGTGGGCCCGCCGAGCCGTCCGACCGCGCCGAACCGACCGAACCCGCCGAGCCTGCCGAGCCCGCCTTGCCTGGAGGGGACGTATGACCGACCCCAGAGACACGAAGCGCAGAGATACGACGACCGACCCGATCCGCGTCCTCGTCGTGGAGGACGACCCGGTCGCCGCCGACGCGCACGTCATGTACGTGGGCCGGGTGCCCGGGTTCACGGCCGTCGGCAAGGCGCACACGGGCGCGGAGGCCCGACGCGCGCTGGACCGTACGCCGGTGGACCTGCTCCTCCTCGACCTGCACCTGCCGGACGGGCACGGCCTGCAGCTGGCCCGCTCGCTCCGGGCGGCCGGCTACCACGCGGACGTCATCGCGGTGACGTCGGCGCGGGACCTGGCGGTGGTGCGGGAGGGGGTCTCCCTCGGGGTCGTCCAGTACGTACTGAAGCCCTTCACCTTCGCGACCCTCCGGGACCGGCTGGTCCGGTACGCCGAGTACCACGCGGCGGCGGGCGAGGCGAGCGGCCAGGACGAGGTCGACCGCGCCCTGGCAAGCCTGCGCGCACCGGGTCCCGCCGCCCTCCCCAAGGGCCTGAGCGCCCCCACCCTGGAACGCGTCACGCTGACCCTCCGGGCCAGCACCGAGGGCCTCACGGCGGCCGGGGTCGCCGAGGAGGTCGGCATCTCCCGCATCACGGCCCGGCGCTACCTGGAACACCTGGTGGACGCGGGACGGGCGGCACGGGCCCCGCAGTACGGGCAGGTGGGGCGGCCGGAGTTGCAGTACAAGTGGGTGCGGGGGCAGTAGGGCTCAGGTGCCGGGGCGCGAGTAGGTGACGATCTGGGCGGCGAGCCCAACCACACCGACCGCCTCGACGACGGAGAGCACGAGGAGTCCGGTACTGATGTCGCCGGCGCCCCAGTAGACGGTGAGCCCGGCGAGCGGGACGACGCAGAAGGCGAGCAGATCCACGGCGAGCTGGACGGCTTTGCGGGAGCGGCGGCGGGCGTCGGAGCGGTGGGCGGACTCCCAGCCGAAAGCGCGCTGTTCGGAGGTGAGTTGAGCAAGCAGGCCAAGCCGGGGCCCCAACTCCTCCCTCACATACCAACCGATCGCGGAGATCTTCTGGTCGTTGATGAGGTAGGTCCAGCCGAGGACGACGCACACGGGTGGGAGGGCGAGCAGCATGACGGGCTGCTCGGCCTGTGCGGTGGCCGCGAGGACGGCGGCGACGACGGTGAGGGTGACGTAGAGAAGGTTGTCCCGGAAGCCGATACGGGTCTTCTGCTCGTCCTTGAGGACCGTGTACTCGGCGAGCAGAAGCTGCCCGAGAGTGACACCTGCTCCAGGTGACTCCGGAGACTCAGGCACGCTTCTTCCTTCCCATGGCCCTGTGGGCTTACGTTCACCGAGCAGCCATACAGGCTTTCAGGCCAGTAGGAGGTCGTGCTCGTGCGCCCCACCGCAGCCCGCACAACTACCCCATTGTCCCTGCTCGTTGCCGCCACCCTCACCATCGCCGCCGGTTCCCTGACGGCCTGCGGCGGAAGCTCCGGCAGCGATCCGGACACGGTGAGGATCTCCTTCAAACAGTCGACGGACAACTCCATCAAGGTGATGGACACGTATCTCGCGGACATCAAGAAGCAGTTCGAGAAGGCCAACCCCGGCAAGAAGGCGGAGCTGGTCCCGATCAAGGCGCCGGACTCGGAGTACTACACCAAGATCCAGCAGATGCTCCGCTCCCCCAAGACGGCCCCCGACCTGGTCTACGAGGACACGTTCCTCATCAACTCCGACATCACCAGCGGGTACTTGAAGCCCCTGGACGCCTACCTCGCCAAGTGGCCGGACTGGAACCAGTTCATCGACACGGCGAAGACGGCGGCGAAGGCGGAGGACGGCAAGACGTACGGAGTCCCGGACGGCACGGACACGAGGGGCCTGTGGTTCGACAAGGCGATCTTCAAGAAGGCGGGCCTCCCTGAGGCCTGGCAGCCGAAGACATGGGAGGAGGTCCTGTCGGCGGCCCGCACGATCAAGGAGAAGGTGCCGGACGTCATCCCCCTGAACGTCTACACGGGCAAGCCGGTGGGCGAGGGTGCCACCATGCAGGGCTTCGAGATGCTGCTGTACGGAACGGGGAGCGAGGGCGCTCCGGACCCCCTGTACGACGCCTCCTCGAAGAAGTGGATCGCGGGGAGCCAGGCCTTCAAGGACGCCCTGACGTTCGTCGAAACGGTGTACAAGGAGAAGCTGGGCCCGGACGTGTCCGATGCCCTCGACCCCAACATCGGCACCCGGGTACGCGGCGAACTGCTCCCCCAGGGCAAGCTGGGCATCAACCTCGACGGTTCCTGGCTCCCGCAGGACTGGCTGCCGGGCAGCGGTCACGAATGGCCGGAGTGGTCGACGAAGCTGGGCCTGGCGGCGATGCCGACGCAGACGGGCCAGGCGCCGGGCAAGGTGAGCATGTCGGGCGGCTGGACCTGGGCGATCCCGTCGAAGGCGGCCAACCCGGACCTGGCCTTCGAGTTCATCAAGACGATGCAGACGAAGGCGAACGCCCAGAAGTGGTACGTGGCCAACTCGGGCATAGCGGTGCGGAAGGACGTGGCGGCGGACCCCGCCTACGTCGAGGCCCAGCCCGGCATCAAGTTCTTCACGGACCTGGTGGCGAACACGCACTACCGCCCGGCGTATCCGGCGTACCCGAAGGTCTCGACGGCCATCCAGGAGGCGATGGAGGGCGTGACGACGGGCGACGCGTCGGTGGAGGAGGCGGCGAGCGCATACGACGAGGCGCTGAAGTCGGCGACGGGCGACCAGGTGGTAGAGAAGCCGTGAGGGCAACGGGACGTTCCCTGTCCCGAACGCTGACCCGGGCGCTTCCGGTCACTCCGGCGGTGATCCTGCTGCTCCTCTTCCTCGCGGGCCCGATCGGATACTGCGCCTACATCGCGTTCACGGACCTCCAGTTGACGGGTCAGGCGGAGTCGTCGTTCGTGGGCTTCGAGAACTTCCGTACGGCGTTCAAGGACGAGGCGTTCATCAACGCGGTATGGCTGACGTTGGTGTTCACGGTCCTGTCGTCGTTGATAGGCCAGAACACGCTGGGACTGACGCTGGCGGCGCTGATGCAGCGGGCGTCGAAGCCGGTACGGACGCTGGTGGGCGGGATCGTGATCACGGCGTGGGTGCTGCCGGAGGTAGTTGCGGGCTTCCTCCTGTACGCCTTCTTCAGGAGGGAAGGCACCCTGAACGCGATCCTGGACTGGCTCCACCTCCCGTCCCAGAACTGGCTGTTCACGCTGCCGATCCTGGCGGTGTCGTTCGCGAACGTGTGGCGCGGTACGGCGTTCTCGATGCTGGTGTACTCGGCGGCGCTGAACGAGATCCCGAAGGAGATCACGGAGGCGGCGGAGGTGGACGGCGCGGGTGGTTGGCGCCGGATGTGGCACATCACCCTGCCGATGATCCGCCGCTCGATCGGCACGAACCTGATGCTGAACACGCTGCAGACGCTTTCGGTGTTCGGCCTGATCTGGGTGATGACGAGAGGCGGCCCGGGAAACAGAAGCCAGACGCTGCCGCTGTTCATGTATGAACAGGCCTTCCAGAAAAGCATGATCGGGTACGGCACTGCGGTGGCGTTGCTGCTGCTGGTGGTCGGCTCGCTGTTCTCGGTGGCTTATATGCGGCTGCTGCGGACGGAGGTGTGAGTGCGGTGACCACTGTCCTGAAGTCCCGTCGCAGGAGCCGCCGACTGGCGGCGGATGCGGGCTTGTTGGTGGTTGCGGCGGCTTTCGTCCTCCCGTTGGCATGGGTGATCCTCTCGGCTCTGGACCCGCACGCGGACCTGCGGGTGAAGCCCCCCGACGGCCTGACGCTGGACAACTTCGACGCGGTACTGACCCCCGAGATCACCTTCACACCGCTCCTCAACAGCCTGCTCCTGTGCGGGGGCGGAACCCTGCTGACGGTGGTGTGCGCGGCGCTGGCGGCGTACCCGTTGTCGCGGTTCAGATCGCGTTTCAACCGCCCGTTCCTGCTAACGATCCTGTTCGCCACGTGTCTGCCGATCACGGCGATCATGGTGCCGGTGTACGCCCTGTTCGTTCAGGTGAACCTGATCGACACGATGCAGGGCACGATCCTGTTCTTCGCGGCGTCCCAACTCCCGTTCGCCATCTGGCTGATGAAGAACTTCATGGACGGCGTCCCGAAGGAGCTTGAGGAGGCGGCGTGGACGGACGGGGCGTCGGCGTTCCAGTCCCTGATACGGATCGTGCTGCCGCTGATGGGGCCGGGGGTGGCGGTGGTCACGGTGTTCTCGTTCGTGGTGATGTGGGGGAACTTCTTCGTGCCGTTCATGTTGCTGCTTACGCCGGATCAGATGCCGGCGAGCGTGAGCATCAATGATTTCTTCGGGAATCGGGGGACGGTTGTTTATGGGCAGTTGGCTGCGTTTTCGGTTATTTATTCGACGCCGGTGATTTTGTTGTATGTGGTGGTGGCTCGGCGGTTGGGTGGGGGGTTTGCTCTGGGTGGGGCTGTTAAAGGGTGAGGGGTGGGGTGGGTGTTATCTCTACTCATCGGCCCAGGTGCGGGCCTGGTCGGCTTCGGCTGTGTCGCCAGCCTGGGTGTAGGCGTCGGCAGCCTGGAGCCAGCAGGCACGGGCCTCGGCGGAGCGGCCCGCGACCTGGTGGATGAGGGCAAGGTTGTGGAGTACCTGACCCGCCCAGTACCAGTCCTCGAACTCTCGGAAGATCTCCAGCGCCCTCCCGTACCCCTCGACCGTCTCCGCCACACGGCCCACCTCCTTCAGGGCGTTGCCGAGGTTGTTCCACGCGCCGGCCTCGCGGCGGCGGTCCCCAGCAGCCTGGAACAGGTCTCGGGCCCAGGTGTGCGCCTCGACCGCCTCCGCCGCCCGGCCCGCCTCCCGCAGGGCGTTGCCTAGGTTGTCCCACGCGCTGGCCTCGCCGTGGCGATCCCCGACGGCCTGGAACAGGTCCCGGGCACGAGTGTGCGCTTCGACCGCCTCCGCTCCCCGGCCCGCCTCCCGCAGGGCGTTGCCTAGGTTGTCCCACGCGCTGGCCTCGCCACGATGGTTCCCGGCAACCTGGTGCAGGTCTCGGGCCCAGGTGTGCGCCTCGACCGCCTCCGTCCCCCGGCCCACCTCCCGCAGAGCAAGGCCGAGGTTGTCCCACGCGACGGCCTCTCCCCGTCCGTCCCCGGCGCGGCCCGCCGCCTCCAGACCAGCCCGGCCCACCCCGACCCAGTCATCGAAATACCGCCGCCACTCCAGGTAGACCGCCAGACATGCGGCCAGCCGCCAGGACATATCCGCAAACCGCTCCCGATCCCCCCACCCCACCGCCGCCACCAGACCAGCCCGCTCCCCGTCCAGCCACCCCAACGCCTCCTTCCGCCCACCGAACCGCCCTGGCACCGGCAACCCCGGAAACCACCTCAACGAGTCATCAGCCGCATCCGCCCACGCGTAGTAAAAGGCCAGCACCCGCCCCCGCGCCGCCTCCCCCTCCTCCACCAACCCCACATCCCCCGCCACCACACCCACCCCGAACACCCGCACCAGGTCATGCAACCGCCACCGCCGACGCCCACTCCCCCGCTCGACGAGATGCGCCCGAGCCAGAGCCTCCAGGTCCCGGACCGGAGGAGTGTCCGTCCCGACGAGCGCGGCGACGACCTCGTCGCTAGCGTCGGGCCCCGGGGCCAGCGTCAGCAGACGCAGCACGCGGGCCTGCTCGGGCGGCAGCCGCCTGTACGACAGGTCGAAGGCGGCGCGGACGCTGCGCTCGCCGTCGTCGAGGTGGTCGAGCCGGTCGCGGGACTCGGCGAGTTCGGCAGCGAGTTCGGCGACCGGTTTGTCCCGGTCCACCACCAGCAGCGCCGCCGCGATCTGGAGGGCGAGCGGCAGATGTCCGCAGAGGGTGGCGAGGGCCATGGCCGACTCGTGGTCGTCCGCGGCGCGGCTGTCGGCGGGGTCGGCGATCCGCAGGGCGCGGTCGAGGAGGTCGTAGGCCTCCTCCGGCGTCAGTTCGTCCAACGCCAGTAGTCGTGCCCCCAGTTGAGGCAGCCGGTCCCGGGAGGTGACCAGGAGCCGGTGTCCCGCGCCGCCGGGCAGCAGGGGCCGCACCTGAGCCGGCGAGGACGCGTTGTCGGCCAGGACCAGTACGGGGCCCCGTTCCCGGGCACGGTCGGCGAGGGCCGAGCGGTACAGCCCGGCTCGCTCGTCCGCGCGGGCCGGGATGTGCTCCGGCTCCGTGCCCAACGCCCGCAGCAGCGCCTCCAAGGCCTGGTCGGCGGTGACGGGTTCGTCGTCGTACCCGTGCAGGTCGAGGAAGAGCACTCCGCCCGGAAACCAACCCTTCCCACACGCCTCGTACCCAGCCTGTACGGCGAGTGCGGTCTTGCCGATGCCGCCGAGCCCAGAGACGGCCGCAACGACCACCACCTCCGACCCGCCACCGGACGCGGCCGGGTCGAACGCGGACAGCAGCTCCCGGAGCTCAGCCTCCCGCCCGGTGAAACCGACCGCCCGAGCAGGCAGCGCGTCCAGCGCACTCGGCGCCGGCGCATGCTCGCGGTACTCAGCCTTCGCTGTCAAACGCTCGACCTTCGCACCCCGGAAGTCGAGGTGATCCCCGTCGTACTCAGTCGCCATCGTGCCGTCCGTCCCCCGTACCGCCTTCGCACATCGTGTGACATAACGGTACGCCCGCCAAGTACCGTAGAAAGGTGCCGGAGACAAAGAGAACCGTTGCCGTCCTCACCGCGCTGTCGCTGGAGTACGACGCAGTGCGGGAGCACCTCACGGACATCGAGACGCTCACCCACCCGCGCTACGGAACCAAGGCCAAGCTGGGCCAACTCCCCGACACACCTTGGCAGGTGGTCCTCGTCAACATGGGCGAAGGCACACTCACGGCGGCGACGCTCACCGAGCGCGTACTGACGTGGCTGGACCCCGAGGCCGTGCTGCTCGTCGGCGTCGCGGGCGGCCTCAAGGACGACATCGGGATCGGCGATGTCGTGGTCGCGACGAAGGTGTACTCGATCCACGGCGGCAAGGAGACCCCCGAGGGTTTCCTGGTCCGCCCGGAAGCCTGGCACGCTTCGCACCGCTTGGAACAGGCAGCCAAGGAGGCCCTGGGCAACACCGCGGACTTCAAGACGCACTTCAAGCCGATCGCCGTCGGAGACGTACTCCTCGCGGACAGGAAGTCCAAGCTCGCCAAGCACATCCACCAGCACTACAACGACGCCGCCGCCATCGAGATGGAGAGTTCCGGCGTGGCCAACGCCGTCCAACTCGCCGGTGAGGCGGGCGCGTTGATCATCCGAGGCATCAGCGACAAGGCGGACCCGGACAAGTCGGAGGCCGACAAGGCAGGTTCGCAGCCCCGGGCCGCAGGAAACGCAGCAGCGGCTGCCGTGGCCGTACTCCGCGAGCTGACCCCGAAGCAGACCACCGACCTCCGGGAGGGTCCCTTTCGCACCGAGACGTACGGAGGGGACCACTTCGACTTCCGACAGAGCACGTTCAACGGCTCCTTTGTCGCGAAGTTCGTCGGACACCGGCCCGGCGACAAGGACGGCCGGTAACGAGAACGCAGGCCTCGACGGAGGCCACTCCCACGGCCCGGTACCGGTAGCGACGGTCACGCTCCCGCCCCGACCGTTGGGCTTCACCGGCCGCTCGGCGGAGTTGGGCCGCCTGCTGCCCCACCTGGAACCCGACCCGACGGATGCCGCCGCTCGCCCGCTCCTCATCTTCGCCGTCGCAGGCATGGGCGGCATCGGGAAGACGGCACTGGCGATCGAGACGGCGCATCAGGCATGCGCCGAGGGATGGTTCCCTGGGGGGACGTTGTTCGTAGACCTACGGGGTTACGACGACAACCCGGTGACCGCTGATCAGGCGGTGCTGGCCCTGCTCGACGCCCTCGGCGTACGCGGCCCGGATCTGCCACAGACAACCGCACGCCAGTACGACGCCTACCGCCAACTCCTCGCCGAGCGCCAGGACCGCATGCTGCTGATCCTGGACAACGCCTCGGACCCGGCCCAGTACCTCCCCCTGCTCCCAGGCACGGACCGCCACCGGGTACTGATCACCTCCCGCGACCGCCCGGACTCCCTCGCCCTACGCCTCATCGACCTGGAGACACTCCCTCCGGACGACTGCGCAGCACTCATCACCCGCGCCCTCCACGACGCCGACGAACGCGACGACCGACCGGCCCGCGAGCCGGACGCCCTCCACGAACTGACCGCCCTCTGCGGCCACTTGCCGCTCGCCCTCCAGATCGCCGCGGCGATGCTGCGCCGCCGCCGTTCACGGGGGATCGCCTCACTGGTGGCCGAGATCAAACAGGCCGAGGACCCAACTGCCGTACTGGACAACGGCACCCGCGGCACCGACCTGTACGGCCGCTCCCTCACCCTCCGCCCGGTCCTGGAGACCTCGTACCGCCGCCTCCCGCCCGATCAGGCCCGCCTGCTGCGCCTGCTCGCCCTCGCACCGGGCCCGGATACCGGCACGGACGTGGCGGCCACCCTGACCGACCTCGGCACGGAAACCACCCTGAGCCTCTTGGAGGACCTGGCCGCCACGCACCTCGTCGCCTCGGTCAGAGCTGACGACAGTTCGGATACCGGCGTGCGGTGGCGGTTGCATGATTTGGTGCGGGTGTTCGGGGTGGGTGTGGTGGCAGGGGATGCGGGGTTGGTGGAGGAGGGGGAGGTGGCTCGGGGGCGCGTGCTGGGTCTTTATCTCGCGTGGGCGGGTGCGGCTGATGACTGGTTGAGGTGGCTGCCGGGGTTGCCGGTGCCGGGGCGGTTCGAGGGTCGGGGGGAGGCGTTGGGGTGGCTGGATGGGGAGCGGGCGGGTTTGGTGGCTGCGGTGGGGTGGGGGGAGCGGTATGCGGCCATGGCCTGGCGGCTGGCTGCCCGCCTGGGGGTCTACCTGGAGTGGCGGCGGTATTTCGATGACTGGGTGGGGGTGAGTCGGGCTGGGCTGGAGGCGGCGGGCCGTGCCGGGGACCGCCGCCGCGAGGCCATCGCGTGGGACAACGTCGGCCTCGCCCTGCGGGGGGCGCGCCGGGTGGTGGAGGCGGTCGAGGCGCACACCCGGGCCCGCGACCTGTTCCAGGCCGTCGGGGACCGCTACGGCGAGGGCGGCGCGTGGAACAACCTTGGCATCGCCCTGCAGGGGGCGGGCCAGAGGTGGGAGGCGGTCGAGGCGCACATCCAGGCCCGCGTCCTCTACCAGGCAGCGGGAGACCGCCATCGCGAGGCCGCCGCATGGAACAACCTCGGCATCGCCCTGCGGGGGGCGGGCCAGGGGGTGGACGCGGTCGAGGCGCACATCCAGGCCCGCGACCTGTACCAGGCCACCGGAGACCGCCATCGCGAGGGCGGCGCGTGGCACAACCTCGGCATCGCCCTGCATGAGGCGGGCCAGGGGGCGGAGGCGGCCGAAGGCTTTGGGAAGGCGCTGGAGATCTACCAGGAGTTCGAAGACTGGTACAGGACGGGTCACGTCCTCCTCGGCCTCGCCCTCGTCCATAAGACCGCCAACCGCCCCGCCGAGGCCCGCGCCTGCTGGCTCCGGGCCGCCGACGCCTACGCCCAGGCCGGCGACACCTCCGAAGCCGACCAGGCCCGCACCTGGGCCGAGGAGCAGCAATAGCACCCACCCCACCCGCGCGTCACGCCCTCCCAACCCCCGCCGCCGCAAACTCCCGAGCCCCTGCCCAGGGCAGCACCGCCCACATCCGAGTCCCCCCGCCCGGCTCCCGAGCCTCTCCAAACCCCCACTCCCCACCCGCCCCCTCCACCACGCACCCCAAAACCCGCAACGCATCCCCCCTCCGCTCATCGCAAGCCGCAGCAAGCCGGGGATGCACATGCCTCCGATGCCCGTCGTAAAGAACCACCTGCAACTCCCCCTCCCACCACCGCAGCGACAGATACACCGGCCCGTCCCCACCGAGCCGAAACGCACAAGCCGTCAGCTCCCCCACCACCTGCACCGCGACGTCCGCCATCTCCTCCAGCCCATGCATCTGGAGAACAACCCGAGTGGTAGCCCGGGCAACCCACGAACTCACCGCCTCGGCAGGCAGGGTGAAGCCGTAGACAAGCGACTCCGGAGACGGCGGCGACACCTCCGCGAGGTCGGTCGAGACGAGACAGGCCGAGACGGCCGGCGATGCGGACATGGCGAACTCCCTTGCTGGGCAGCGGACTTGGCGAAGTCGACGTAAACCCGACCAGTGGCCTGTCTCCCTGGCACGAGCGCACCCCTCCCAGGGAAGGAGAAGGCAGGCATGCTCGCGCGATGCACTTCCGGCGACATCGATCCGTAAGCGACTCGTCACCGACTGTAGACACATCAGGTGGCCTTTTGCCACCTACTCAACGGAATTACCACTAGCCTGGTGGACCAACCAGGCGTCCGAGGGGCAGACTTGCGCCGCACCCGCTGGAGGAAATGACACATGCCGCCGAGGTCGACACCGACGGAACGCCAGAAGCGCCTGGGCGCCGAACTGCGCAAGATGCGTATCGCCGCAGACGTGACCACGGAGTACGCCGCAGGGCTGCTCGGACTGGACCGGACGAAGGTGTCCAACATCGAGTCCGGAGTCCGGGCCATCAGCGCAGACCGGTTGAGGACCCTCGCCTGCAACTACGCCTGCCGCGACGAGGCGTACGTCGACGCTCTGGCCGACATGGTCGGGACACGTACGCGCGGCTGGTGGGAGGTGTACCGGGGGCAAGTCCCCGCAGGGCTCCTGGACATCGCGGAACTGGAATGGCACTCCAGGACCGTGCGCGTGGGCCTGGCCATGATCATGCCGGGCCTGCTCCAGACCGACGGCTACGCCCGCACCCTCTTCAGCGCCGCACTCCCACCCCTCTCACCAGCAGAGGTCGAGCTGCGCGTGGCCCTTCGCCTCCAACGGCAGCAGGTGCTGTACCGGGAGGACCCGATCACCTACGTCGGTTACGTACACGAGGCCGCCCTGCGCATCGAGTTCGGTGGCGTCAAAGTGATGCGCGGCCAGTTGGAACGCCTCTGCGAGGTGTCCGAGCGCGACAACATCGGCGTGCGCGTGATCCCCTACAAGGCAGGGGCGTTCCCCGGCGCCGGCCAGGCGGTGACCTACGCCGAGGGGTCCGTCCCGCAGCTCGACACCGTGGAACTGGACTCCGCACACGGCCCCGAGTTCACCCACGGCCAGTCCCAACTCGACAAGTACCGTGCCCACTTGGACTGGATGGAAGCCGCGTCACTCTCGCCCAGCGCGTCACGGGACTTCATCCACACCATCGCCCGCCAACTCTGAGGAGTCACCATGCCCGACATCACCTGGGAAGAACCGTTCTGCGCCGAAGGCGCCAACTGCTTCCGCATAGGCACCGACCCCCAAAACAACGCCTACATAGCCATCGCAGGCCAAGAAGACACCTACCTCACCGACACCCGAGACGCCCTCCGCACCCTCATCCAGGACATCAAGGCCGGCAAAGCAGACCACCTCCTTTAGTGCGCCCCCGTAGCGCACCCCCCTCACACCTCAGGCAACACCCCAGGCCTGAACGGCTCGACGCCCACAACCCGCCGCACCCGCGTCACCTCGATCAGCAACATCACGCGCCGCTCCCCCGGCAGCAGCCACGGATACCGCTCCTCGCCGATGTACTTCTGCGTGAGCCGGTCCATGGACCGTTCCGCCTCCTCGCCCTCCACGAACCGCACCACGCGCCCCCGGATCTCCGCACGGTCGTACGGGTTCTCGGGGTCGTGGTGGGAGAGCGAGACGTTCGGATTGACGCGGAGGTTCTCCTCCTTCACGCGGCCGATGGCCGTGTTGACCATGACGTGGTCGCCCTCGATGTCGACCCACATCGGCGAGATCTGCGGCATCCCGTCGGCGCCGACCGTCGCGAGGTGCCAGAAGTTGGGGGCCAGCAGCCGCTCCCGTATGTGCCCCTCGACCTTCGCGACCTTCGCCACCTTCTCCTCCTCCGCCTTGCCACTCACAAGACCACCACCCTCCGAAGCCCAACCACCAAGCGAAATAACGCTGATGGTACGTCAGGGGCCCCACATCGACAGGCACGCCGACAGGCCGCACCGACAAGCCACACCCACCGCACAGATCGCGCCGCACCTACTCGCCAGTCACCCACCCCACCAAGCCCCAACCACCCCGCACACACCTTCGACACCCGCCAGCGACAGCGAACCGGCAGCGAACCAGCAGGCACCCCCGCCCACCGACACCCGACCCACCGAACCCCCGCGCATATGCCCCACCACCTTGCCGTTCGCACGATCGGACGCCCACGAACAGGCCCCGCCCGGCCACCGACCCACCACCTTCGATCAACCCGGAATCACCCGCGACCACCCGCACCCCACCCCCAACCCCGTAGCTTCCTACGATCCGTAATTGTGGCCGAACAGACCGTAGTCACCGCCGCCCAGCACCCCTAGCTTGTGGCGCGTGCGCCGACCCCCAGTTCCGCCCCCGCCGCCCATGCCGCCGACACCACCGAACCCGCCCTTCGACGCCCACGCCGCCCGCAGACTCCGTATGGCCCTCGGAATGGGCCCTGAGCACGTCGCGTACGGGATGCGGGTCTCGTACGGGCTGCCGTACATCACGCCCGACCACGTGATCGCCTGGGAACAAGGCGCCATGGCCCCCGGCAGCAACGAACTCACCGCCCTCGCAGGCGTGTTGTGGTGCGCGCCCTGTGAACTCATCGGCCGTCCCCGCACCTTGCGAGAGCACCGCACCGCGCGCAACCTCGCCGCCGAGGACGTCGCCCAGGCCGTCGGGCTCGAACTCCTCGACTACATACGGATGGAGGAGAGCGGCGAATGGCGCGGCACCGAGCGGCAGTCCGCGATCCTCGCCGAGGTGCTCGAACTCTCGCTCGCCGACTTCCTCACCCTCACCGGCCTCGACGGCAAGCTCGCCGGCCTGCTGCGCAGCGCGGTCACGACGCGGTGGCAGGCGTACGTCCGCCCCGTCAACAAGATGGTGCCGCTGAACCGGCGCTTCCTGGAGGGCGTCCTCCACGAGCTGCACCGCTACTACCAGGGGCAGATGGCCGCCACCATGACCTGGTCGGACGGCTCGGCGGCGACCGAGGCGAGCCACGCCGGACGTGACTTCCTCGAACGGATCGTGGAGCACTTCTGGGCGAGGGTCGACACCGACACCCCGCCCCCGTGACCGACAAGAACGCCTAGAACACCGACTCCGCCTCGTCCATCCGGTCCTTCGGGACCGTCTTCAGCTCAGTGACTGCCTCCGCCAGCGGCACCATCACCACGTCCGTCCCGCGCAGCGCCGTCATCCGCCCGAACGTGCCCTGGTGCGCGGCCTCCACCGCGTGCCAGCCGAACCGGGTCGCGAGGACGCGGTCGTACGCGGTGGGCGTGCCGCCGCGCTGGATGTGGCCGAGGATGACCGGCTTGGCCTCCTTGCCGAGCCGGCGTTCCAGCTCGTACGCGAGTGCCGTACCGATGCCCTGGAAGCGCTCGTGGCCGAACTGGTCGATCTCGCCGTGGCCGTAGTCCATGCTGCCCTCGGCGGGGTGCGCGCCCTCGGCGACGCAGATGACCGCGAACTTCTTGCCGCGCGCGAAGCGTTCCTCGACCATCTTCACCAAGTGGGCGGGATCGAAGGGGCGTTCGGGGAGGCAGATGCCGTGGGCGCCGGCGGCCATGCCGGACTCCAGGGCGATCCAGCCCGCGTGCCGGCCCATGACCTCGACGACCATCACGCGCTGGTGGGACTCGGCGGTGGTCTTGAGGCGGTCCATCGCCTCCGTCGCGACACCCACCGCCGTGTCGAAGCCGAACGTGCGGTCCGTCGATGAGATGTCGTTGTCGATCGTCTTCGGGACGCCGACCACCGGCAGACCCGCGTCGCTCAGCATCCGCGCCGCCGTCAGCGTGCCCTCACCGCCGATCGGGATCAGAACGTCGATACCGAACTCGCGGGCCATGTCCTGCGCGTTCTCGCAGGCCTCGCGGAGCCGGTCGCGCTGGAGGCGGGAGGAGCCGAGGATCGTGCCGCCGCGGGCCAGGATGCCGCTGACCGCGTCGAGGTCCAGCGTGCGGTAGCGGCCGTCGAGCAGACCGGCGTAACCGTCCTCGAAGCCGATGACCTCGTCGTCGTACTGCGTGACCGCTCGGTGCACGACCGACCGGATCACTGCGTTCAGGCCGGGACAGTCGCCACCTGCGGTGAGAACTCCGATACGCATCGTGCTGTGTCTCCTGCTCGCTGTGATCGCTCTGCTTGCTCTGATCGCCTGTGGTACCGGTGAGCCACTCCAATTGTTCCACGCCCGGCGCACCCCCGATCCTGACGGGCCTACCCGGCGCCCTGGCCAGCGCCGCAGGTACTGTCGAACGAAACCGAGCAACGAAACGGAGAGCACGCGTGACGACCCGCAGCGTGTACGTGACCGGGATCGACCGGGGCGACGGCCGCCAGGTCGTCGAGCTGGGAGTCATGGAGCTGCTGACCCGGCAGGTCGACCGGGTCGGCGTCTTCCGCCCCCTGGTGCACGACAACCCGGACCGTCTCTTCGAGCTGCTGCGCGCCCGCTACCGTCTCTCCCAGGACCCGGCGACGGTGTACGGCATGGACTACCCGGAGGCGTCCGCCCTCCAGGCCGAGCAGGGCACCGACGAGCTCGTCTCCACCCTCGTCGACCGTTTCCTGCGGGTCGCCCGCGAGTACGACGTCGTCCTCGTCCTCGGCACCGACTTCGCGGACACCCAGTTCCCAGACGAGCTGGCCCTCAACGCCCGCCTCGCGAACGAGTTCGGCGCGTCCGTCGTCGCGGTCGTCGGCGGACGCGACCAGACCGCCGAGTCGGTGCTCGCCGAGACGCGCAACGCGTACCGCGCGTACGAGGCGCTGGGCTGCGACGTCCTCGCGATGGTCGCCAACCGCGTCGCCCGTGAGGACCGCGCCGGCATAGCCGAGGGCCTCGACTCCCGGCTCCCCGTGCCCTGTTACGTCCTCCCCGACGAGCCCGCCCTCTCCGCGCCGACGGTCGCCCAGATCACCCACGCGCTCGGCGGCAAGGTGGTCCTCGGCGACGACGCGGGCCTCGCCCGTGACGCGCTGGACTTCGTCTTCGGCGGCGCGATGCTGCCCAACTTCCTCACCGCGCTCACCCCGGGCTGCCTGGTCGTCACGCCGGGCGACCGTGCCGACCTGGTCGTGGGCGCCCTCGCCGCGCACAGCGCCGGTACGCCGCCCATCGCGGGCGTCCTGCTGACCCTGAACGAGCGCCCCAGCGACGAGGTCCTCACCCTGGCCGCCCGTCTCGCCCCCGGCACCCCGGTCGTCTCCGTGGCGGGCAGCAGCTTCCCCACCGCCACTCAACTCTTCTCCCTGGAGGGGAAGTTGAACGCGGCCTCCCCGCGCAAGGCGGAGACCGCCCTCGGTCTCTTCGAGCGGCATGTGGACACGACCGAGCTGCTCAAGCGGGTCTCCGCGCCCAGCAGCGACCGTGTCACGCCCATGATGTTCGAGCACAAGCTCCTCGAACGCGCCCGCGCCGACAAGCGCCGGGTCGTCCTCCCCGAGGGCACCGAGGAGCGCGTCCTGCACGCCGCCGAGGTGCTGCTGCGCCGGGGCGTGTGCGACCTGACGCTGCTCGGCCCGGTCGACGGCATCCGCAAGAAGGCCGCCGACCTGGGCATCGACCTCGGCGACTGCCAGCTGATCGACCCGCAGACCTCCGAACTGCGGGACAGGTTCGCCGGGAAGTACGCCGCCCTCCGCGCCCACCGGGGCGTCACGGTCGAGCTGGCCTACGACGTCGTCTCGGACGTCAACTACTTCGGCACGCTGATGGTCCAGGAGGGCCTGGCCGACGGCATGGTGTCGGGGTCGGTGCACTCCACGGCCGCGACGATCCGGCCCGCCTTCGAGATCATCAAGACCAAGCCGGACGCCGACATCGTCTCCTCCGTCTTCTTCATGTGCCTGGCCGACAAGGTCCTGGTCTACGGCGACTGCGCGGTCAACCCCGACCCGAACGCCGAGCAGTTGGCCGACATCGCCATCCAATCGGCCGCCACCGCCGAGCAGTTCGGGGTGGAACCGAGGATCGCGATGCTGTCGTACTCGACGGGTACGTCGGGGTCGGGCGCCGACGTCGACAAGGTGCGGGAGGCGACGGAGCTGGTGCGCTCGCGGCGCCCTGACCTCCGTATCGAAGGACCCATCCAGTACGACGCGGCCGTCGAGCCGACCGTGGCCGCCACCAAGCTGCCCGGCTCCGAAGTCGCGGGCCAGGCAAGCGTGTTGATCTTCCCGGACCTCAACACCGGCAACAACACCTACAAGGCCGTGCAGCGTTCGGCCGGCGCGATCGCCGTCGGCCCGGTCCTGCAGGGCCTGCGCAAGCCGGTCAACGACCTCTCCCGGGGCGCCCTGGTCCCGGACATCGTCACGACGGTCGCGATCACCGCGATCCAGGCCCAGACCACCGACTCCGCCCCCACCCCGAAGGTTCCCCACCAGTGACCGCGACCCGCGTCCTCGTCCTCAACTCCGGCTCCTCCTCGCTGAAGTACCAGCTGCTCGACATGCGCGACAGCAGCCGGCTCGCCGTGGGCCTGGTGGAACGCATCGGCGAGGAGACGTCCCGCCTGAAGCACACCCCGCTGGCGACGGGCGGGGAGTCCCGTGAGCGCACGGGTCCGATCGCCGACCACGGGGCCGCTCTCAAGGCGGTGGCGGAGGAGCTGGCGAAGGACCAACTGGGTCTGGACTCGCCCCAATTGGCGGCCATAGGGCATCGCGTCGTGCACGGCGGCCAGTCCTTCACCGAGCCGACGGTCGTCGACGACACCGTCCTCGCGGAGATCGAGCGCCTGATCCCGGTGGCCCCGCTCCACAACCCGGCGAACCTCACCGGCATCCGTACCGCCCAGGCCCTGCGCCCCGACCTCCCCCAGGTCGCGGTCTTCGACACGGCCTTCCACACCACGATGCCGGAGTCGGCGGCCCGCTACGCGATCGACGTGAAGACGGCCGACGAGTACCGCATCAGGCGGTACGGGTTCCACGGCACGTCCCACGCGTACGTGTCCCGGGAGACGGCGAAGCTCCTCGGCCGGGCGCCCGAGGACGTGAACGTGATCGTGCTGCACCTGGGCAACGGCGCGTCCGCGTCCGCCATACAGGGCGGGCGGTGTGTGGACACCTCGATGGGGCTGACGCCGCTTGAGGGGTTGGTGATGGGGACCCGGTCCGGTGACCTGGACCCGGCCGTCATCTTCCATTTGACGCGTGTTGGGGGAATGTCCACGGACGAGATCGACACTCTTCTCAACAAGAAGAGCGGCTTGATCGGCCTGTGCGGAGACAACGACATGCGGGAAATCCGCCGCCGTATCGACGAGGGCGGCGCGGACGCCCCGGCGGCACGGCTGGCCTTCGACATCTACATCCACCGTCTGAAGAAGTACATCGGCGCCTATTACGCGGTACTCGGCCGGGTGGACGCCATCGCGTTCACGGCCGGGGTCGGCGAGAACGCGGCACCGGTGCGCGAGGCGGCGGCGGCCGGCCTGGAGGGCCTGGGCGTGACGGTGGACGGCACCCTGAACGCCGTACGGAGCCAGGAGCCCCGCCTGATCTCGCCCGCGGACTCCGGAGTCGCGGTGGCGGTCGTCCCGACGGACGAGGAGCTGGAGATCGCGACACAGACGTACGCGCTGGTGGGAACGGGCGGCGAAACGAGCGCCGAAACGGACAACTGAAGACACTGAGCGGATATTGATGGGAGAGCCTCACCTGAGCGCTATCCCGCCCTTTTGTGTTCAGGCCATGCCTTCTGCGGCCTTCTGTGTCGTCCACCAGGCGGAATATTCCGAAGCGAAACAAACCGATAGGATCGCCCCATGCGCCGTTCGAAAATCGTTTGTACTCTCGGCCCCGCGGTCGACTCCCACGAAATGCTCGTGTCGCTGATCGAGGCCGGCATGAACGTGGCCCGCTTCAACTTCAGCCACGGCACGCACGCCGAGCACCAGGGCCGGTACGACCGGGTCCGGGCCGCCGCCAAGGAGACCGGCCGGGCGATCGGCGTCCTGGCCGACCTGCAGGGCCCGAAGATCCGCCTGGAGACCTTCGCGGAGGGCCCCGTCGAGCTGGTCCGGGGCGACGAGTTCGTCATCACCACCGACGACGTCCCCGGTGACAAGACCATCTGCGGTACGACGTACAAGGGCCTGCCGGGTGATGTGTCGCGCGGCGACCAGATCCTGATCAACGACGGCAACGTCGAGCTGAAGGTCCTGGACGTCGAGGGTTCGCGGGTGAAGTCGATCGTCATCGAGGGCGGCGTCATCTCGGACCACAAGGGCATCAACCTGCCCGGCGCGGCCGTGAACGTCCCGGCCCTGTCCGAGAAGGACATCGACGACCTGCGCTTCGCCCTGCGCATGGGCTGCGACCTGGTCGCCCTGTCCTTCGTCCGCGACGCCGCCGACGTGGACGACGTCCACAAGATCATGGACGAGGAGGGGCGCCGCGTCCCCGTCATCGCCAAGGTGGAGAAGCCGCAGGCGGTCGAGAACATGGACGCGGTCGTCGCGGCCTTCGACGGTGTGATGGTGGCCCGTGGCGACCTGGCCGTCGAGTACCCCCTGGAGCGGGTCCCGATGGTGCAGAAGCGCCTCGTGGAGCTGTGCCGGCGCAACGCCAAGCCGGTGATCGTCGCGACCCAGATGATGGAGTCGATGATCACCAACTCCCGCCCGACGCGCGCCGAGGCGTCCGACGTGGCGAACGCGATCCTGGACGGCGCGGACGCGGTCATGCTGTCCGCGGAGTCGAGCGTCGGCGCCTACCCGATCGAGACGGTCAAGACGATGTCGAAGATCGTGGCGGCGGCCGAGGAGGAGCTGCTCTCCAAGGGCCTCCAGCCCCTGGTCCCCGGCAAGAAGCCGAAGACGCAGGGCGGTTCGGTCGCCCGCGCGGCCTGCGAGATCGCCGACTTCCTCGGCGGCAAGGGCCTGGTCGCCTTCACCAAGTCCGGCGACACGGCCCGCCGCCTCTCCCGCTACCGCGCCGCCCAGCCGATCGTCGCCTTCACGACGGACGAGGGCACCCGCAACCAGCTCTCCCTGAGCTGGGGCGTCGACTCGTACGTCGTCCCGTTCGTCAACAGCACCGACGAGATGGTCTCCCTGGTCGACCAGGAGATGCTGAAGCTGGGCCGCTTCAAGGTGGGCGAGGTCGTCGTCATGACGGCCGGCTCCCCGCCCGGCGTCCCGGGCACGACGAACATGGTCCGGGTGCATCACCTGGGCGAGGGCGAACACGCCTGATCGGCGCTCGCTTGTACTTGTACGGCCGTGAGGGCGCCCCCTGGTCCCCAGG
>NZ_JBSFDA010000149.1:0-25157 GCF_053593675.1 Streptomyces sp. NPDC002156
GGGCTGAGATACCCAGCCCGTCCGGCGTTTGAGGACGAGGCCGTTCAGGCCGACAGCGGGGGCCTGGGGGCGGCAGCCCCCAGGGATGGGAACGGGTAGGGGCGGCGGGGGCGAAACTCCCCTAACATGCGCCAAGTCGTACGTCAGTTCCCACCACCCCGACGAGGAGCCTCCCGCTCGTGGCCATACCCCCGCCCCCTGGACCCGGCCAGCCGCAGCATCCCCAGCACCCCCAGGGGCCCTACTCCCCGTACCAGGGCTACCCCCAAGCCCCTTACGCCCCTTGGGCCCAGGGCTACTCCCCGTACAACCAGCCCGCCCCTGTCAACGGCGTAGCCATCGCCTCCCTCGTCCTCGGCATCCTCTGCTTCCTGCCCGCCCTCGGCCTCGTCCTCGGCATCGTCGCCCTCGTGCAGATCCGCAAGAAGGGCGAGCGCGGCAAGGGCATGGCGATCGCCGGCTCCGTGCTGTCGACCGTCGGGCTCGCCCTCTGGGCGCTGCTCCTCGGCACCGGAGGCCTCTCCGAGGCCTGGGACGGGTTCAAGGACGCCGCCGAGGACAGCAACAGCACCTTCTCCCTCGCCAAGGGCGACTGCTTCAACTCCCTGGACGGCTCCCTGGAGGGCTACGCGTACGACGTCGACACCGTGCCCTGCTCCACCGCCCACGAGGGCGAGGTCTTCGCCAGCTTCCAGCTCCCGTCCGGCTCCTACCCGGGCGACGACCGCGTCACCGAGATCGCCGACGACAAGTGCTATGCCCTTGAGGACAGTTACGCGATGGACGCCTGGGCCGTGCCGGACGACGTCGACGTCTACTACCTCACCCCGACCAGCCAGAGCTGGCGCCTCGGCGACCACGAGGTCACCTGCGTCTTCGGCAGCGTCGAGACGGACGGCACCCTCACCGGCTCCCTGCGCAAGGACGCGACGACGCTCGACACCGACCAGCTGACGTATCTGAAGGCGGCCCAGGTCCTCAACACGGCGATGGACGCGGAGCCCGTGGAGGAGTACGTCGAGGACGACCTGCCGGGGCACAAGGAGTGGGCGGCGCGGATGACGGACGCGCTCGACGAGCAGATCGGCCTGCTCACCGAACACCGGTTCGCCGCCGCGGCCTCGCCCAGCGTCGCCGCGCTCGTGAAGGACCTGCGCAGCGCGCGCCTGGAGTGGGCGAAGGCGGCCGTGGCCACCGACGTGGACACTTTCTACGACCACTACGACACCGGCTACTCGCTGCTCGACTCCGACCGCACGATCACCGCGCGCAAGGCTCTGGGGCTCGCGACGACCCCGCCCGATTACGACTACGACCCGGAGGGCACCGGCGAGGACACCGGCGGGGACACCGGCATCGATGTGTGACGACGGCCGGGGCGGGGAGAACGTGCCTGCGCGGCGCGCCCGCGCAGACACTCGTCCCTGCCTCCCGCCATGCCTCCCGGTGACGCAAGTCATCACATCGAGTGATTCCCTGGCCTTTGCTTGCATGTCGCAACCCATGGTTGCCAGGCTGTCGCTGTCTGTACAACCTGATGGGAGCGGCCCGTGACATTCGGTGAGCAGCCGGCCTACCTGCGTGTCGCGGGTGATCTACGACAGAAGATCGTCGACGGTTCGCTGCCACCGCACACCCGCCTCCCCTCCCAGGCCAGGATCCGGGAGGAGTACGGCGTCTCGGACACGGTCGCGCTGGAGGCGCGCAAGGTGCTGATGGCCGAGGGGCTCGTCGAGGGCCGCTCCGGGTCGGGGACGTACGTGCGCGAGCGTCCCGTGCCACGCCGGATCGCCCGCTCCGGCTTCCGGCCCGACGGCGGAGCGACACCGTTCCGGCAGGAGCAGTCCGACGCGGAGGCGCGCGGCACCTGGGAGTCCAGCAGCGCGCAGACCGAGGCGAGCGGTGCCATCGCCGAGCGGCTCTGTCTGCTGCCCGGCGACCGCGTGATGTGCACGAAGTACGTCTTCCGGGACGCCGGCGAGGTGATGATGCTCTCCACCTCCTGGGAGCCCCTCGCGGTCACCGGTCGTACGCCGGTGATGCTGCCCGAGGAGGGCCCCCTCGGCGGGATGGGCGTCGTCGAGCGCATGGCGGCCATCGACGTGATCGTGGACAACGTCACGGAGGAGGTCGGCGCCCGCCCCGGCCTCGCCGAGGAACTGCAGGCCCTGGGCGGTGTCCCCGGGCACGTGGTGCTCGTCGTGCACCGCACCTACTACGCCTCGGGGCGCCCGGTCGAGACGGCCGACGTCGTGATCCCCGCGGACCGCTACCAGGTCGCGTACCACCTGCCAGTGAAGTAGCCCACACGCAGGGGCGGTTGACTTCTCGAACGCTCCCCTCTTCACCGCCGCCCCGCCAACCACCGCCGCCCACCGGGCCGTTGGATTCTGGCCGTTCTCGCAGGTCGCCCCGTGGGGCACGGTGTGCCGCTGACCGGACACACCGTGCCCTTTCGACGGCGCGTTCGATGTCGTGCGCCCCCTGGACCCTGGCCGGTTGCGTACCTCTTTGTGAAATTCCGTATTCGCTGCGTAAAGGTTAGGCGTAGGGTCGGGCATATGCGGATTGCGGTTTCCTTAGCGGGCGGGGCGCGGCGCAAGCCGGGGGCGGGAAGTGGAGGGGCTCCATGAGCGACGGGACGATCACTCTTCCCTGGCTCGTCATACGGCAGGACGACAACGGCAATCGCTACCGCGTGGGCCGGTACGCGACCCGTGCGGAAGCCCAGAAGATCGCCGACAGCCTCGACGACCGCGGCCACAAGCAGCTGTACTGGGTCGAGCGGATCGGGCAGAACGGAACCAGGTGACCCCGCTCCCGTAGGCTCCGGCCCATGACGGAACGGACACATCCGACCGCGCGGATCGTCGTGGTCGGCGCCGCCCTGCTGCGCGACGGACGCCTCCTCGCCGCCCGCCGCAGCGCGCCCCCCGAACTGGCCGGCCGCTGGGAACTGCCCGGCGGCAAGGTCGAACCCGGTGAGACGCCCGAGGACGCCCTCGTACGCGAACTGCGCGAGGAACTGGGCGTCGACGCGGAACCCGTCGAGCGCATCCCGGGGGAGTGGCCCCTGAAACCGCCGTACGTCCTGTGGGTCTGGACCGCGCGGCTCCCGGCCGACTCGGCCGAGCCCAAGGCACTCCAGGACCACGACGAACTGCGCTGGCTGACCCCGGCCGAGATCTGGGACGTGGACTGGCTGGATCAGGACGTACCGGCGGTCCGGGAAGCGGTCGCCCGGCTGGGCTGAGCCGACGGGGGCGCCGCCGAGGGCATAGGAGGAGTGGGCGGTGCCGAAGGCTCCCGGTGTGCACGCCCCGTACGCCGTTCGTGCCACAGTGCGCCCTCGGAGGCGGTACTGGGCCGTGAATATCGGGTATGTGCCCATTAACCCCACGAAACCGGACATGGGTGGGTCGCTGGCCTGGGAAGTGATCGGCGTGATCGACACCGAAGGCGACTGCGCCGAGTGGAGCTTTCCCGCGGAGCCCGGCGCCGTGCGCGGAGCCCGTGCGGTCGTGCGCGGACAGTTGCGCAGCTGGGGGCTCGACGCCCTCGGTGACATCGCCGCCCTGCTGGTCAGCGAGCTGGTGACCAACTCCCTGAGGCATGCCACGGGCCCCATCGGCGTACGCCTGGTGCGGCCCGCCGGGATCTCCGCCACGCTCCTGGTCGAGGTCTCCGACCCGCTGCCCGACCTGCCCTGCGAGCGTGCCGCCCGGCCCGACGAGGAGGGCGGCCGGGGACTCCAGCTGGTCGCCCGCTCCTCCAGCCGCTGGGGCACCCGCCCCGCCGACGCGGGCAAGACGGTGTGGTTCGAGCTGTCGCTGCCGGGCTGAGCGAGGCCGGAGCGAACCCGTGCACGGAGAGCGACGAACCGTGCGCCGGGGTGAACATCGGTTGTACGCCCGCCCCTGAGATGTCGACCTTGTGGTTCAGGCCACTGGCAGTTGTCGTCGATCGGGGTTCGACGGGTACTCCCCTGGTTAGAAGACTGGGAGTGTTGTCGCGGGCCGGTCCGAAAAGCATCGGGATTGTCCCGTGATCGTGAACACCGTGTTGTGGGGCGCCGTAGTGCTGGATACTGCGGGCAGCCGCCCCCGGTGACCGGTGCCGGACGCGGTGAGCTGGAGGGGACGGTTCGCGTGAGCGAGATACCAGCGAAGGCCACGGAGTCCAAGGACCCGTCGGGCGGCGCGAGTGCGGGGGCCGCGGGTGATGCCGCGGCCGGTGCGCCACGTCGTGCGACGGGTGTCAGGAGTTCCGCGGACGGTGACGCGATACGCGATGCGACACGTGAAACCACGCGTGGCACCATGGGCGGGCCGGTGCGCGATGCGACACGTGACACCGCGCAGGACTACGCGCGTGACGTGACAGGTGACCCCATGTGGCAGAGCAGCCCGCCCGGCTCGATCTACGACTACATCAAGGTGGCGTCGTTCTCCATCGGCCCCGACGGCCTTGTCGACCAGTGGAGCCTGCGCGCCGAGAAGATCTTCGGCATCCCCGCCGGGCGGGCCGTGGGCATGGACCCCATCGAGGCCTTCATCGACCCCGATCTGCGCGAGCGCGGTCAGCGGAAGATGGCGGAGATCCTCGACGGCCGGGAGTGGACCGGAGTCGTGCCGTTCCGCGTCCGCGAGTCCGGGCCGGGTGAGGACGGCCCGCGGGAGGGCCTCGCCGAGGTCTATGTGATGCCGACGCGGACGGAGGAGGGCGAGAAGGCCGCCGTCTGCATCGTCGTCGATGTGCGGACGCTGCGTCAGATCGAGACCGACCTCGCCGCTTCGCAGGCGATATTCGGACAATCTCCGTTCGGCTTTCTGCTCATCGACACCGATCTCCGCATCCGGCGCGCCAACCAGCGCTTCGCCTCGATCTACGGCGGCACGGTCGACGACCACCGGGGCCGCGGTGTCTACGACTACCTGCGCTCTCCCGAGGCCGAGCGGGTCTCCGCGACACTGCGCCGGGTCCTGGAGACCGGCGACTCGATCACGGACATGCACATCACCGGCTTCGTGCCCGGCTCCGACGAGCGCCGGCACTGGTCGGTCAACCTGTACCGCGTGCACAGCGGCACCGGCCGCCCCATCGGTGTCGCCTGGCTCGCCCTCGACATCACCGCCCGCCGGGCCGCCGCCCGCGAGGCCGCCGCCGCGCGGCGCAATCTCGCCCTTCTGAACGAGGCCGGCTCCCGCATCGGGAACTCCCTGGACCTTGAAACGACCGCGCGCGAACTCCTCGACGTCGTCGTCCCCGGCTTCTGCGACCTCGCGACCGTCGACCTGTACCAGGGCCTGCTGGCCGGCGACGAGACCCCGCCCGGGCTCGCCGACGGCAGCGCGGAACTCCGCCGCGTCGCCTACGCCAGCGCCGTCTCCGACGCGCCCTTCGCGGGCGGCAAGGCACCCGTCGCCGTCGGCGCCGTGCACCACTTCCCGTTCAACTCGCCCTGCGCGGACGCCCTGCGCACCGCCCGCCCCCAGCTCGTCCCCGCCGAGGACAACGGCGCCATCCAGTCCACCCTGGCCGTCCCGATGGTCGCCCACGACACCGTCGTAGGCCTCGCCCAGTTCTCCCGTACGAAGGGCAGCGAGCCGTTCGGGGAGCGGGACCGGGCACTGGCCTGGGAGTTGGCGGCACGGGCGGCCGTCTGTATCGACAACGCCCGCCTGTACCGGCGCGAGCACGAACGGGCCCTGATCCTCCAGCGGTCCCTGCTTCCGCCCGGCGACCCGGAGGCCTCCGGCCTGGACATCGCCTGCCGGTACCTCCCCGGCAACGCGGCCACCGAGGTCGGCGGCGACTGGTTCGACGTCATCGAACTCCCCGGCAACCGCACCGCGTTGGTCGTGGGTGACGTGATGGGACGGGGGCTGCGCGCCGCCGTAGCCATGGGTGAACTCCGCACGGCGGTCCGCACCTTGGCCCTGCTCGACCTCGAACCGGCGGAGGTCCTCTCCGCGTTGGACGAGATCGCGCGCGGCCTGGGCACCCCCGGCGGCGTTCAGCAGGCCACCCGAGCCGCCCGCCAGCCCCGTGACGCCGACCTCTCCGAGGTGTACCTCGCGACCTGCATCTACGCGGTCTACGACTCGGTGACCCGCAGGTGCACCTTCGCCAACGCCGGCCATCTGCCGCCCGTCATCCTCGAACCGGGCGAGTCCGCGCTGATGCTCGACGTGCCGCCGGGCATGCCGCTCGGCGTCGGCGGCGAGCCGTTCGAGGAGGTCGAGGTCGAACTCCCCGAAGGTTCCCTTTTGGCGCTCTACACGGATGGACTGGTCGAATCCCGCGACCACCCCCTCGACGAGGGCCTGCAAGCCTTCGTCGGCGCCCTCAGCGACCCCTCCCAGCCGCTGGAGGACGTCTGCGACCACGTCCTCAACACCCTCGACACCCACCACGGCGAGGACGACATCGCCCTGCTGATGGCACGTGTCCAGGGGCTGCCCGCCGATTCCGTCGGCGACTGGACCCTGCCGCGCGAACCGCGCAGCGTGGGCCGCGCCCGTGAGTACACCCGCACGCAGCTCACCGCGTGGGGCCTCGAACCCCTCATCGACACCACGGAATTGCTGGTCAGCGAGCTGGTCACCAACGCCCTGCGCTACGGCGAGGGCGAGATCAGGCTCCGCCTGCTCCTCGACCGCATGCTGGTGTGCGAGGTCTGGGACGCGGGCCTGGTCCAGCCTCGCCGCCGCCGCGCGCGCGACACGGACGAGGGTGGCCGTGGCCTCCAGCTGGTGGGCCTGCTCAGCGCGGCGTGGGGCTCCCGCAGGACCCCCCGGGGGAAGACGGTGTGGTTCGAGCTGCCGCTACCCGACGGGGGAACGGTCCTCGCGGACCCGGCGGAGGCGCTGCTGAGTCTGTTCTGACGGACAGACGCGCTCTTACGGAGTTCACGGAGAGTTCTTACGGGGCGCTGGGCGGGGTGCTCGTCAGGTGAGCGCCCACTGTCCTGCCTCGGTGTGTCGGCTTGCGGCTGCTGGTCCGTCGTGGCTGGTCGCGCAGTTCCCCGCGCCCCCTTGGGGCGCTACCCCCGTCGTGCCCGTGTTGCCGGGCCGCCGAACGAACCCGGGGCGCCGCCCGTCAGCGCCTCGGCCTTCGCGTCCGGTAGGTCGCCGAGGAGGATTCCGCCTAGGACTGCTCCGGCGACGCCGTTCGTGTGTTCGGGGCGGCCGCCGTACGGGTTTCCGTGGGCGCGGATGTCCCGTTCGGCCAGTTCTCGGGCCTGGCGGGCGAAGGTGTCGGCCTCTGCCGGGTCCCGGTCCAGCAGGCGGCGGGCCTCCGCCAGCCGGGTCCGGGCCTCGGCGGCCACCGCGCCCCGGTGTGTGCCGATCAGGCCGTCCGCGTCGGCGGTGGACCCGCGTGCGACGAGCCGGACGGCGCCGGGGACCGTCCCGAGGGGCACGGACACCTCCGTGACCCGGCGCAGGGCCTCCAGGGGGTCGTAGGGCCCGGCGGCGGCCTCTTCCCGTACGGCGGCCAGCGTGGCCTCGGCGCGGCGGACATGTCCCTCCAGCGCGCCGACGGGCTCCTCCGCCACCGGCCGCTCCCGTGCCTCCACGACCGTCGCCTCCGCCTCGTCCAAGGCCTCCGGCAGCGCCTGTGCGGCGGCGGCCAGTGCGGACGCGAGGCGGTCGACGCCGTCCACGAACACCTCGGCCTGGGCGATCGCGCCCTCGGCGGCGCGCAGATGCAGCACAGCCCGGTCCGTCTCGCCCAAGTCGGCGGACTGGCGGGCCCTGTTGAGCCCCGTCGTGGCGAACACCAGCCGGTCCTTCGCCTGTTCGACCTGGCTGGAGACGGAGAAGGAGGCTGCGGGCGCGTACCGCTCGCCGAGGTCGGCCAGGGTCGACCCGGCGGCTCCCGTACGGCCGTTCAGCTCCCGGAAGCGCACCTCGGCGTGTCTCAGGGCGCCGCTCATGTCCTGTTCCAGGGCGCGCAGTTGGTCGAAGCCGGCGGCCTCCGCGTCCAGGCGCCGGCCCGCGTCGACGCACCGTGCCACGATCTCGTCGAGGATGTCCCGGGAGGCGTCCGTCGGGTTGTCGTCGTACGTCTGGCGCAGCTGGAAGGCGGCCGACAGCTCGGCCTCGGCATAGCGCACGGCCTCCGTGAAGGGCGCGACCGCCTCGGCCCCGAACAGCCCCTCCACGAAGCCGAGTTCCTCACGGCTGGTGCGTACGCAGTCGTCGGCCGTGACCAGCGACCTGCGGGCCTGCCGGTCGAGTTCGGGCGCCGGGGGCGGGACTTGGGCGGGCCCGGCGCCGGCAGTCGCCGGCGTGTGGGTCCGGGCCCGGCGTCTGCGGCGGGTGTAGGTGTACGCGGCCACCGCGGTCGCCGTGCCCGCCGCCACGAGGGGCAGGACCAGATCGCCGGTGGAGGTCTCGTCCTCCTGGGCCGCGGTGCCGTTCGCCCTGCCGACCGCCGACACGGGAACCTCATGATCCGAGTGGTCCGCCGTCACTCCGGGCAGCACCAGCCACATCACCCCGATCGCCCCGCCCAGCGCGGTGTGCGCCAGACGCACGGGTATGTGGGAGGCGGCTCGCAGCGGCCTGCCCCGGGAGCGGGAGGGCGTCACATTTGCGAGCGTATGGGGGTGATCGCGCTACCGCGACCGGGATGGGGCAGGAGTGGCGGGAGAGGGGGAGTGGGTAGGGTTTCGGCATACGTGTTCGAGGGGGGCGGGGATGCACGGGTATCTGTCGGTGGCGGTCGTGCTGATTGCGGGCAGTCTGTTCGTGTGCGGTGGGGTGGCTGTTCGAACAGGCTGGCTTCTGCCCTGGCTGCGGCGCCGTTGCGTGCGCCCCGCGATGTGGGGCTACGGAGCGGTGTTCACCAGTGCAGGCCTCGCCGTGCAGACGACGTACGGGGTGTGGGACGTGCTCGGTGGCTCGCCGATCCTCGAAACCGCAGTCCCCATGACCTGCGTGCTGCTGATGATCGCGGGCTTCTGGTTCCAGTTGCTCGCCACGCGCCCGCCCCTCGACGCGTGACCGGAACGCCCCGCAGGGCACTCACCGCCACCGACCTCACCCCCCTCACCCGCGCCGCCCTCGGCCCGGCCCGGCGCCTCGCCGGGGTCACCCGGCTGCGCGGCGGCAGCAAGAAGGGCGTCTACCGGCTCGCCCTCGACGACGGCACGACGGCCGTCGCGTACGTCTGGTCGCCGGACGAGGACCTCTGGGACGCGGGCCCCGTCGACCACCGCGACCCCCTCGCCCACGCCACCGGCCTCGACCTGTTCACGGCCTGCCACGACCGCCTCGCGGCCGTCGGCGTCCGCACCCCGCGCCTCCTGTACGCAGACCCCGCGCACACCCACCTCCCCGCGGACGCGGCGGTCGTCGAGGACGTACGGGGGCACCCGGGCGGCGGCGACCTGGAGGTGCTCCTGGAGCGCGACCCGGAGGCCGGCGCCCAGGTACTGGACCGGCTCGCGGACCTGCTCGGCGTACTGCACGGCACCACCGGACCCCGCCTGGGGAAGGTCGGCCTCGTCGACAAGGGCGGGGTGTCGTACGGGAGTTCGTGCGAGCAGATCCTCACGGACCGCGCCCTGCACGACCTCGACGACCTCGTCGTACGACAGCCACGAGCCGCCGCCCTGCACGGCGAACTGGCGGCCCTCGTACGGCACTTGGCGGCCGAGGTCCGCCCCCGCACCGGCCCGCTCCCCCTCATCCACGGCGAACTCGGTCCCGACCACGTCCTGGTGACCCCCGACGGCGAACCGGCGCTCATCGACATCGAGGGACTGCTGTACTTCGACGCGGAGTGGGAGCACGTGTTCCTGCGCCAGCGGTTCGGGACGCTGTACCGAAGCCTGGCTGCTCCGGACCTCGATCCGAACCGGCTGCGCCTCTACCGGCTCGCCATGCACCTCTCTCTGGCCACGGGCCCGCTGCGACTCCTCGATGTGGCCGCGTTCCCGGACCCCGCCTTCATGCGCGGGATCGCCGAGCACAGTCTCGAACAGATCATCAACCTGCTCATGAGCCCGCGCCGCGCCTCCTGATCTTCGAGCCCAGCCACACCAGCGGGTCGTACTTGCGGTCAACGGCCCGTTCCTTCAAGGGGATCAGCGCGTTGTCCGTGATGTGGATGCCCTCCGGGCACACCTCCGTGCAGCACTTGGTGATGTTGCAGTAGCCGAGGCCGTGTTCGTCCTGGGCGGTCTTCTTGCGGTCCAGGCCGGACTCCGCCGCCGCGTCCAGGGGGTGCATGTCGAGTTCCGCGACGCGCATCAGGAAGCGCGGGCCCGCGAAGGCCGGCTTGTTCTCCTCGTGGTCGCGGACCACATGGCAGGTGTCCTGGCACAGGAAGCACTCGATGCACTTGCGGAACTCCTGCGGCCGGTCCACGTCCTCCTGCATCATCCGGTACTCACCGGGGCCGAGTTCGGCGGGCGGTACGAAGGACGGCACCTCGCGGGCCTTCGTGTAGTTGAAGCCGACATCGGTGACGAGATCCCGGACAACGGGGAAGGCCCGCAAGGGAGTCACCGTGATCGTCTCCTCGCGGGAGAACACCGACATCCGGGTCATGCACAGCAGCCGCGGACGCCCGTTGATCTCCGCCGAGCACGAACCGCACTTGCCCGCCTTGCAGTTCCAGCGGACGGCGAGGTCGGGGGCCTGGGTCGCCTGGAGCCGGTGGATGATGTCGAGGACGACCTCGCCCTCGTTCACCTCGACCGCGAAGTCCTTCAGCCCGCCGCCCTTCACATCGCCGCGCCACACCTTGAAGCGGGCCTCGTAGCTGCTGCTCACTGCGCTGGTGCTCACTCGTAAAGCTCCTCGTCGGTGAGGTACTTGACCAGCTCCTCTTTCTCGAAGAGGGCGAGCAGGTCGGGGCGGACGGGTTCGGTGGTCTCACGGGTGAGGGCGACCAGGCCGTTCACCGGGTCCGTGGCCGCCAACCCGGCGGCGGGATCGGCGAGTCGGCACAGCAGGTTCACGTTGCGCCACTCGCGGTCCATCGTCGGATGGTCCTCACGGGTGTGGCCGCCGCGCGACTCGGTGCGCTCCAGCGCCGCCCGGGCCACGCATTCGCTGACCAGCAGCATGTTCCGCAGATCGAGGGCGAGATGCCAGCCCGGGTTGAACTGGCGGTGGCCCTCGACACCGGCCCGGTGGGCCCGTACCCGCAGCTCGGCCAGCTTCTCCAGGGCCTGCGCCATCTCGCCCTCACGGCGGATGATGCCGACCAGGTCGTTCATGGTCTGCTGGAGTTCCTGGTGGAGGGTGTACGGGTTCTCCGCCGGGCGTCCCTCGTCCTTGCCGGGGGCCGGGCTCTCCGCGGAGAAGGGGCGCAGGGCCTCGGCCGCCGCCTCGTCGATCTGGGGGTCGTCCACGGGTGGGCGGGCGGGGAGCGTGTTGGCGTACTCGGCCGCGTGCAGGCCGGCCCGGCGGCCGAACACCAGCAGGTCGGAGAGGGAATTGCCGCCGAGCCGGTTGGAGCCGTGCATCCCGCCCGCGACCTCACCGGCCGCGAAGAGACCCTGGACGTTGCGTGCCGCCGCGGTGTCGGACTCGACCGCGATCCCGCCCATCACGTAGTGACAGGTGGGCCCGACCTCCATCGCCTCGGCGGTGATGTCGACGTCCGCCAGCTCCTTGAACTGGTGGTACATGGACGGCAGTCGGCGCCGAATCACCTCGGCCGGCATGCGCGTCGACACGTCGAGGAAGACGCCGCCGTGGGGGGAGCCACGGCCCGCCTTGACCTCGGAGTTGATGGCACGGGCCACCTCGTCCCGGGGGAGCAGTTCGGGGGGCCGGCGGTTGTTGTCCGGGTCCTCGTACCAGCGGTCGCCCTCGGCCTCCGACTGGGCGTACTTCTCCTTGAAGACGTCCGGGATGTAGTCGAACATGAAGCGTTTTCCGTCTGAGTTGCGCAGCACCCCGCCGTCGCCACGGACCGACTCCGTGACGAGGATGCCCTTGACCGACGGGGGCCAGACCATGCCCGTCGGATGGAACTGCACGAACTCCATGTTCAGCAGCGGCGCTCCGGCGAGCAGCGCGAGCGCGTGGCCGTCGCCCGTGTACTCCCACGAGTTCGACGTCACCTTGAAGGACTTGCCGATGCCGCCGGTCGCGATGACGACGGAAGGGGCCTCGATGACGAAGAAACGGCCGGTCTCGCGCTCGTAGGCGAAGACACCTGAGACCCGGCTGCCGTCCTTCAACACGCGGGTGACCGTGCACTCCTGGAAGACCTTCAGCCGGGACTCGTAGTCGCCGGTCTCCTTCTTGTCCTGCTGCTGGAGGGAGACGATCTTCTGCTGGAGGGTGCGGATGAGCTCCAGGCCCGTGCGGTCGCCGACGTGCGCGAGGCGCGGGTACTCGTGGCCGCCGAAGTTGCGCTGGGAGATCCGGCCGTCCTTCGTCCGGTCGAAGAGGGCGCCCCAGGTCTCCAACTCCCAGACCCGGTCCGGCGCTTCCTGCGCGTGCAGTTCCGCCATCCGCCACTGGTTGAGGAACTTGCCGCCGCGCATGGTGTCGCGGAAGTGCACCTGCCAGTTGTCGTGGCTGTTGACGTTGGCCATGGCGGCGGCGATCCCGCCCTCGGCCATCACCGTGTGCGCCTTGCCGAAGAGGGACTTGCAGATCACCGCCGTACGGGCGCCCCGCTCGCGTGCCTCGATGGCGGCGCGCAAGCCCGCGCCGCCCGCGCCGACCACGACGACGTCCCATTCCTGCCGGTCGACGACAGACATCAGAAGAACCTCGGATCATCGAAAGCGCCAGAGGCGACCAGATACACGTAGAAGTCGGCGAGCGCCACGCTCACCAACGACGCCCAGGCGAGCAGCATGTGACGGTCATTCAGCTTCCCGACCCACTGCCAGGCGCGGTAGCGCACGGGATGCTTGGAGAAGTGCTTGAGCTTGCCGCCGACGATGTGCCGGCACGAGTGGCAGGAGAGCGTGTACGCCCAGATCAGCGTGATGTTGAGCAGGAAGACCAGGGTGCCGAGGCCCATGTGGCCCCAGTTGTAGTGCTCGTCGCGGAAGGCCAGGACCGTGTCGTAGGTGAGGATCCCGGCGACCACGAGGGCCGCGTAGAAGAAGTACCGGTGCATGTTCTGGAAGACCAGCGGGAAGCGGGTCTCACCCGTGTACTTCTTGTGCGGTTCCGCGACCGCGCAGGCCGGGGGGCTCGCCCAGAAGCCCCGGTAGTAGGCCTTGCGGTAGTAGTAGCAGGTCAGGCGGAAGCCCAGCGGGAAGATCAGGATGATGATCGCGGGGGAGATGCCCCACCAGGCGCCGAAGAGGTCGGCGTTGGGGCCGTGCCGCATGGGCGCGCAGTTGTCCGCCAGACAGGGCGAGTAGAACGGCGAGACGTACGGGGCCGCGTAGTAGTCGGCGTTCGCGAACGCCCGCCAGGTCGAGTACACGATGAACGCCAGCAGCCCGGCCGCAGTGGCGGCGGGCGCCAGCCACCAGCGGTCGGTCCGCAGGTGCGGGGCGTCGATGGCGGCGCGTGTACGGGTGCGTACACCGCCGCTCTGAGGATGGGGTTCCGTATCGGTGGCCAAGGAGAACTCCGGTCGGATTCTCAGGGGGCGTGACGGTCGTGGGCGCCGAGTCCTTCGTCGTCCGAGTCCGTCCAGAGGGTGTTGTCGTACGGGGTGTCGGAGATGGACACGAGGTCGGGGCGCCGGGGCTGTGCGAGCCCGGGGGCGGCCTCGCGGAGCAGCGCGAGGCTTTCGCGCAGGTGGTTGGCGTCGCTGCGGAGGCGGCGCAGTTCCAGGCCGCCCTTGCCGATCTGCTGTTCCAGGCGGCCCATCGAGCGGAACAGATCGTCGAGACAGCGCTGGATGGACGTCAGTTCGTCGTTCACGGACATGACGTGACCTCACTTCCGTAGGCCGGGGGCCTTGGACGGCAACGTTCATGCGCCTGCGAGTGTTGCGCGTCACACCTGTCGGTGGGAAGGGATGTGCACCGATTGGCCGAGGCGTATGGGTGCATCCCTGGGTGCGCTGCGCCGCACGGGTGGGCTTCCCGGCTGTCGTCGCCGTGTCGCCGTCCGTTGCCGAACCCTTTCCTCTTCAGTGGCCGGATACATGCGATCAGCTCCATATACCGCCAAATGTGATCATAACGCCCGCGGCCCTCGGAGGTAAGCAGAGATGTCTCACCACGGCGTCGGACTGCGCGCGGTCACGCGCTCGGTCGCCTTTCTCACCGCCGGCGTGCTCGCCGTGCCCCTGCTCACCGCGTGCGGCGGTGACGAGGACCAGGCGAGCAAGCCGCTCGCCGGGCAGGACATCGCCCCCGCCGCCCGCTCCCTGCTCGCCGACGGCGGCACGCTGCGCTGGGCCGTGGACTCCGTACCGGAGACCCTCAACACCTTCCAGGCGGACGCCGACGCCACGACCACCCGGGTCGCGCAGGCCGTGCTGCCGTCGATGTTCCGGCTCGACGCGAACGGGCGGCCGGTGCGCAACGCCGACTTCCTGGAGTCCGCGAAGGTCGTCGACACCGAGCCCCGCCAGGTCGTCCTCTACAAGCTGCACCAGCAGGCCGTCTGGAGCGACGGCCGGGAGATCGGCGCCGCCGACTTCGCCGCCCAGTGGCGTGCCCTGTCCGGCAAGAACTCGGCGTACTGGACCGCACGCAACGCCGGGTACGACCGCATCGCGAAGGTGCAGCGCGGGGCGAACGATCTCGAAGTCAAGGTGACCTTCAGCCGTCCCTACGCCGATTGGAAGTCGCTCTTCTCGCCGCTGTACCCCAAGGAGGTCATGGGGACCCCGGACTCCTTCAACGACGGGGCCAGGCGGAAGCTCAAGGTCACCGCGGGGCCGTTCAACCTCAAGAAGGTCGCCAAGGCGGACGGCGACGTCGTCCTCGTGCGCAGCCCGCGCTGGTGGGGGAGTACCCCCAAGCTCGACGGCATCGTGCTGCACGCCGTACCGCGCGACAAGCGCGCCTGGGCGCTCGCCGCCGGCAAGGTCGACGTCGCCGAGATCGACCCCGCCGAGGCCGAGCGCATCGTGCTCGCCGCGCGCGGCAAGTCGACCCCGCTCCAGGGCCCCGGCGCCGCGCGCACCCCGGCCCGCGCCCTGCGTTCCTGGGCCGTCGCGCACGGCTCCGACGAGGAGGCCGCCGACGCGGAGACCATCGCCCGGAGCGCCCAGCGCAAGGCGGACGCCAAGTACGAGGAGCAGCAGCAGTCGCTCAGCGGGTTCGAGGTGCGCAAGTCCCTCGAACCCGCCTACACCCAGCTCGCCCTCAACGGCGCCGACGGCCCCCTCGCCGACGAGCGGGTGCGCCGCGCCGTCGCCCGGGCGCTGGACCGCGAGGAGCTGGCCGGCCTCGTACTCAAGCCGCTGGGGCTGCCCGCCGTACCGGTCGGCAGTCATCTCGCGCTCTCCGGACAGGCCGCCTACGCCGACAACAGCGGCGCGCTCGGCGGCCAGGACACCGACGAGGCCGAGGCCCTCCTCGCCGACGCCGGCTGGGTGCAGGGCGGCCCGCTCGGCAAGCCGAAGAAGGTCGCCGGGGGTGAGGGGAAGAAGGCCGACGGCGAGTCCGCCTCGCCCACCGCCTCCCCGAAGGCCGGCGAGAGTGCCGGTGACGAGGACGGGAACTACATCGTCGGCGACGACGACAAGCCGTACGGCGAGCCCGTCCGCGAGGACCACCAGGACCCGCTGGACCACCAGAAGCAGCAGGACGGGTCGGGGAAGACGAACCTCGCCCAGGACGGCAAGCAGTCCCTCCACAAGCACCCGGACCAGGGCGGTGCGCCCGCCGGTGCCTACGCGCCCAAGGGCACGCCCGCTCCCGCCGGGGCCGCCGCCGGGGCGCTCGCCAAGAACGGCAAGCCGCTGACCCTGCGGTTCGTGCTGCCCTCGGGGCCCGGCTCCGCCACGCTGCGGGCCGTGGGCGACCGGATCGCGCGGATGCTGGACCGGGTCGGCATCCGTACCGCCGTCACCAAGGTGTCCGACGACAGCTACTTCAAGGACCACATCGCCTCCGGGCAGTACGACCTGGCCCTGTACTCGTGGCCCGCGTCCGCCTTCCCCGCCACCGACGCCCGGCCCATCTACGCCAAGCCCGTGCCCGCCGCCGACGGGTCGCTCAACGTCGAGCAGAACTACACCCGCGTCGGCACCGACCAGGTCGACCAGCTCTTCGACCAGGCCATCGCCACCCTCGACGAGGGCAAGTCCGCCTCGCTGGTCCGGAAGGCCGACGCCCGGATCTGGGCGGCCGGCGGCTCCATTCCCCTCTTCCAGCGGCCCCAGCTCCTGGCCGTGAAGAAGAACGTCGCCAACCTGGGCGCCTTCGGCTTCCAGACGCCCGTCTACGAGGACATGGGGTTCCTGAAGAAGGGCGTCACGCCGGGGAGCAAGTCCTCACCCCGACCGTGACGGTCGCCTCACCCGGACGGCCCGGCGAGCCCCCGCGCTCCCGGGCCCGTACCATGGGGTAAGGCCGTGGCATGTTCAGCCCGGCAGGGTCCGCGTAACACAGACGTACGCGCAGGCCATCCACTCAAGCCGGGAGTACGCCGCAATATGGCCACGCGCCACGACATCCGCAACGTCGCCATCGTCGCCCACGTCGACCACGGGAAGACGACACTGGTCGACGCCATGCTGAAGCAGGCCGGTGCCTTCGCCGCGCACGCCGCCGAGTCGCTCGACGACCGCATGATGGACTCGAACGACCTGGAACGTGAGAAGGGCATCACGATCCTCGCCAAGAACACGGCGGTGAAGTACCACCCGAAGGACGGGGGGGACGTCATCACCATCAACATCATCGACACCCCGGGCCACGCCGACTTCGGCGGCGAGGTCGAGCGCGGTCTGTCGATGGTGGACGCCGTCGTTCTGCTCGTCGACGCCTCCGAGGGCCCGCTGCCGCAGACCCGCTTCGTCCTGCGCAAGGCGCTCCAGCAGCGTCTGCCCGTCATCCTCTGCATCAACAAGACCGACCGCCCGGACTCCCGGATCGACGAGGTCGTCAACGAGACCTACGACCTCTTCCTGGACCTGGACGCGGACGAGGAGCAGATCGAGTTCCCCATCGTCTACGCGTGTGCGCGTGACGGTGTCGCCTCGCTGACCAAGCCGGAGGACGGCACGGTCCCGGCCGACAGCAACAGCCTGGAGCCGTTCTTCTCCACGATCCTGTCGCACGTCCCGGCCCCGCAGTTCGACGAGGCCGCGCCGCTCCAGGCGCACGTCACCAACCTGGACGCCGACAACTTCCTCGGCCGTATCGCGCTGCTCCGCGTCGAGCAGGGCGAGCTGCGCAAGGGCCAGACCGTCACGTGGATCAAGCGTGACGGCACGATGTCCAGCGTGCGCATCACCGAGCTGCTGATGACCGAGGCGCTCACCCGCAAGCCGGCCGAGATGGCGGGCCCCGGTGACATCTGTGCCGTCGCCGGTATCGCGGACATCATGATCGGCGAGACCCTCGCCGACCCCGAGAACCCGATCGCGCTGCCGCTCATCACGGTCGACGAGCCGGCGATCTCCATGACCATCGGTACGAACACCTCGCCGATGGTCGGCCGCGGCGGCACCGGCAAGGGTGCCGAGAACAAGGCCGTGGTCAAGGACCGCAAGGTCACCGCCCGTCAGGTCAAGGACCGTCTCGACCGCGAGCTGATCGGCAACGTCTCGCTGCGTGTCCTCGACACCGAGCGTCCCGACGCCTGGGAGGTCCAGGGCCGTGGTGAGCTGGCGCTCGCCATCCTGGTCGAGCAGATGCGCCGTGAGGGCTTCGAGCTGACCATCGGCAAGCCGCAGGTCGTCACGCAGGAGATCGACGGCAAGGTCCACGAGCCCGTCGAGCGCATGACGATCGACGTGCCCGAGGAGCACATGGGCGCGGTCACGCAGCTCATGGGCGTCCGCAAGGGCCGGATGGACAACATGTCCAACCACGGCTCCGGCTGGGTCCGGATGGAGTTCGTCGTGCCCTCCCGCGGGCTCATCGGCTTCCGTACGGAGTTCCTGACCGGTACGCGCGGCACCGGTATCGCGCACTCCATCCACGAGGGCCACGAGCCCTGGTTCGGTGTGCTGGCGACCCGTAACAACGGTTCGCTGGTGGCCGACCGGGCCGGCGCCGTCACCGCGTTCGCGATGACGAACCTCCAGGAGCGCGGTGTGCTGTTCACCGACCCCGGCACCGAGGTGTACGAGGGCATGATCGTCGGCGAGAACTCGCGCTCCGACGACATGGACGTGAACATCACCAAGGAGAAGAAGCTCACGAACATGCGGTCGTCCTCGGCCGACTCGTTCGAGGCGATCGTCCCGCCGCGCAAGCTCTCCCTGGAGCAGTCCCTGGAGTTCTGCCGCGACGACGAGTGTGTCGAGGTCACCCCGGAGGCGGTTCGCATCCGCAAGGTGAACCTGGACGCCCGCGAGCGCGCCCGCTCCGCGAGCCGCGCCAAGCACGGCTAGAACGACGACGACCGGCTGACGTCGGGCCTTTCGTCTAACGCACCGGGTACGCCCGCTTAACGGCGGGGGTGCCCGGTGCTGTCGTAGGGGGCATAGGGGGAAAACCCTTCAATTGACGACGCGGGCCCGCGTGTGCGTCCCAGCCGCACTACCCTGCTGCTGGAGGGGATCAACTCGCGGTCGTGGGACATGTGCCTGTGCGCCCGCTGTGTCGTCGCCGGTCCGCCGGCCTACGGGTCCAAATGGCGCCTCGGCCGCTGAAAGCCTCTGTTTCGACAGTGTGTTGACGGCGCGTCAGGTGATTTCACCGCATGCGTTCAGGGCATGCGGGCGCCACCCGTGGAACCGCGCACGGCGGGCATGTGTGCGCAACCCATTTTCCGCTCCCTCGTGTCCGGAATGCGGACGTTCGTTTCCGATAGATGTGTAACAAGTCCGTTTCGCAGGGATCTTTCGGCAAACTGTTTGTCCGGATTTTGGAAGAGTTATGTGTCAGGTGTGATCGAACCGAGACCTTGAGGATGTGGTTCGGCTATGGCACATGGCAGATAGTTAGGCGCGTAGAGCTCGGATCAACGGGTCTGGCGCAGCAAACTGTGCCGACTCGCGAGCGTGGGGGGCATCTGACTTTCCCGATACCGGCAACGGTGGCGGTGGTGTGTCGTCTGCTCTCTTTTTGCGGTGAACCAATGGACTCATGAGGAGGAACCCATGCGCGGTGCCAGGAGCGCCAAGTGGGTCGCGATAGCCGCGGTTGTGGCACTGAGTGCGACCGCCTGTGGTGGTGGCAGTGACGACGGCAAGAGCGACAGCGGCGACAAGGCCGCGATCGACCCGAACGGCACGTTCACGGTCGAGTCCGGTGAGCCGGAGAACCCGCTGCAGCCGGCGAACACCATGGAGTCCTACGGCAGCATCGTGATCAACTCGTTGTTCACCGGCCTGGTGGACTACGACGAGAGCGGCAAGATCGTTTACATGAACGCCGACTCGATCGACACCACGGACAGCAAGACCTTCACGGTCAAGCTCAAGTCCGGGTGGAAGTTCCACGACGGCACCCCGGTCACCGCCGAGTCCTACGTCAAGGCCTGGAACTGGGCCGCGGCCCCGGCCAACGCGCAGACCAACAGCTTCTGGTTCTCGGACATCAAGGGCTACGACGAGGTCGCCCCCGAGTCGGGCAAGCCCAAGGCCACCGAGCTGTCGGGCCTGAAGGTCGTCGACGACACCACCTTCACCATCGAGCTGAGCAAGGCGATTCCGTACTACGTCTACAAGCTCGGCTACCAGGTCTTCTCCCCGCTGCCCGAGTCCTTCTACGCGGACCCGAAGGCCGCCGGTGAGAAGCCGGTCGGCAACGGCCCGTACCAGTTCGTCAGCTGGGACCACAAGAAGGCCATCACGGTCAAGAAGTACGCCGGCTACACGGGCTCGAACGCGGCGAAGAACGGTGGCGTGGTCTTCAAGAACTACTCCACCCTGGAGACCGCCTACGAGGACCTGAAGTCCGGCAACCTGGACGTCATCACCCAGGTCGCCCCGAAGGACCTGCCGGTCTACAAGCAGGACCTCGGCGACCGTGCCGTGGACCAGGCGTACTCCGCGATCCAGTCCGTCGCCCCGGCCTTCTACACCAAGCAGTGGAAGGACATCGACCCCAAGGTCCTCCAGGGCCTGTCGATGGCGATCGACCGCGACACCATCACCAAGACCGTGCTCCAGGGCACCCGTGAGCCCGCCACCGGCTGGGTCGCCAAGGGCGTCCTCGGCTACCAGGCGGACGCCGCCGGTGACGTCACGAAGTACGACCCGGCCAAGGCCAAGGCGCTCATCGCGGAGGGTGGCGGCGTTCCCGGCAACTCCATCACCATCCAGTTCAACGCCGACGGCGGGCACAAGGAGTGGGTGGAGGCCGTCTGCAACTCCATCACCAACGCCACCGGTGTGAAGTGCGCCGGCGACTCGAAGGCCGACTTCCAGGCCGACCTCCAGGCCCGTAAGGCGAAGGAGGTCAAGTCCCTGTACCGCTCGGGCTGGGTGCTGGACTTCCCGATGAACGCCAACTTCATCCGGGACCTGTTCGGCACCAAGTCGGACGGCAACCAGAGCGGCTTCTCCAACAAGACGATCGACGAGGAGATCGCCGCCGCCGACAGCGCCGCCACGCTGGACGAGTCGGTGAAGGCGTACCAGGAGATCGAGAAGCAGCTCCCGAACTACATGCCGAGCATTCCGCTCTGGTACTACAAGGTCAACGCGGGCTACTCGGAGAAGGTCTCGGGCGTCCAGTTCGGCCAGGACGGCGACCCGATCCTGACCGGCGTCCAGGTCAAAAAGTAACCGCAGACAGTCCGTTGCCCGGGGCGCCCCACACCGCGCCCCGGGCAGCAGCGGCAGCGGTCGGGGGGCCCTTTCCACACGCATCGCGAAGCGGTGCGCAGGAAGGGGCCCGCCTTGCTGCCGCTGTGACTTTTTTTGGAGGCACGATGGGGCGCTACGTCGCACGACGACTGCTCCAGATGATCCCGGTGTTCTTCGGCACCACCCTGCTGATCTTCCTGATGGTCTACGCCCTGCCCGGTGACCCGGTTCAGGGGCTGTTCGGCGACAAGGGCGGCAGCCCACAGGTCATCGCCCAGCTGAGACACGAGTACGGCCTGGATCAGAACATCTTTGTGCAGTACTTCAATTACATGAAGGGCATCATCCTGCATGCCGACTTCGGCACGCAGATAGCCAGCGGACGCCCCGTCACCGACGTGCTCGGCGACGCCTTCCCGGTGACCCTGCGCCTGGGTGGTTTCGCCTTCGCCATCGAGGTCGTCGTCGGGATCAGCCTCGGTGTCTTCGCCGGCCTGCACGCCGGCCGCGCCGCCGACACCGGTGTGCTGCTGATCACGCTGCTGCTGATCTCGGTCCCGGTGTTCGTCCTCGGCTTCATCCTCAAGTGGATCTTCGCCGACGAACTCAACTGGCTGGAACCGAACGTCAACGACCCCTCGAACTACGGTCAGTTGCTGATGCCGGCCATTGTGCTGGCCACGGCGTCGCTCGCCTATGTCTCCCGGCTGACCCGTACGTCGATCGCCGAGAACATGCGCGCCGACTACGTCCGTACGGCCATCGCCAAGGGCCTGCCCCGGCGCCGGGTGGTGACCGTCCACCTGATGCGCAACTCGATGATCCCGGTGGTCACCTACCTGGGCACGGACATCGGCGCCCTGCTCGGCGGTGCCGTCATCACCGAGGGCATCTTCAACATCCAGGGCATCGGCGGCACCATCTACCAGTCGATCGTCCGCCGGGAAGGCACCACCCTCGTGGGCCTGGTGACCATCCTGGTGCTCGTCTACCTCGTCGCCAGCCTCCTTGTCGACCTGCTCTACGCGGTCCTTGACCCGAGGATTCGCTATGCCTGACCTGACCAAAACCACCGCCGTCGCCGCCTCGGACGACGCGAGCGCACCCGCCCCCGCCCCGCAGCCGGTCAAGGCCGAGAAGGCCCGCAGCCTGTGGGGCGACGCCTGGCAGGACCTGCGGCGCAACAAGGTCTTCCTCGTCTCCGCGGTGCTGATCCTGCTGCTGCTGACGATCACCTTCTTCCCCGGCTGGTTCACCAGCGCCAACCCGGCGTACGGCGACCTGTCCAAGCACTTCCTGCAGAAGCCGCAGCTCGGCAAGGTGTTCTCGCCAGAGTGGCTGGGCTACGACCAGCAGGGCCGCAGCGTCTACGCCCGGCTCGTCTACGGCGCCCGGGCCTCCATAGCCGTCGGCTTCGGCACCACGGTCCTCGTGACGCTCGTGGGCGGTCTGGTCGGCATGATCGCCGGCTACTTCGGCGGGGTCGTCGACTCCATCCTGTCCCGGATCGTGGACGTGTTCTTCGGAATCCCGTTCTTCCTGGGCACCATGGTCGTCCTCAACTCCTTCCCGAACCGCTCCGCCTGGGTCGTCATCGGCGCCCTGGGCTTCTTCGGCTGGACCCAGCTGGCCCGCGTCATGCGCGGTGCGGTGATCACCACCAAGCAGTCCGACTACGTCCAGGCGGCGAAGGCACTGGGTGCCAGCACCCCGCGCATCCTGTTCCGGCACATCCTGCCGAACACCCTGGCCCCGGTGATCGTCGTCGCGACCATCTCGCTCGGTGTCTACATCGGCGCGGAGGCCACCCTGTCCTTCCTGGGCCTCGGCCTGAACGGCGTCTCCTGGGGCAACGACATCTCCGACGGCGGCAACCAGATCCGGGTGGCCCAGTGGATCATGCTCTACCCGTCGATCATGCTCACCATCACGGTGCTGGCATTCATCATGCTCGGCGAAGCGGTCCGCAACGCCCTCGACCCCAAGACACGCTGAGGGAGGCGTACATGACCACCATCGAAGAAGTCGCTCCGGTACCGGCGCCTCGTGACGGCGGGGACGGCCCCCTGCTCGAAGTGCGGGACCTGCACGTCGAGTTCGTCACCCGCGAGGGCGTCGTACGAGCAGTCAACGGCGTCAACTACAACGTGCACGCCGGTGAGACGCTCGCCGTGCTCGGCGAGTCCGGCTCCGGCAAGTCGGTGACCGCGCAGGCGATCATGGGCATTCTCGACATGCCGCCGGCGCGGATCCCCCAGGGAGAGATCCTCTTCCAGGGCCAGGACATGCTCAGGATGTCCGGCGAGCAGCGCCGCCGCATCCGTGGCCAACGCATCGCCATGATCTTCCAGGACGCGCTCAGCTCGCTCAACCCGGTGCTCAGCGTCGGCTACCAGCTGGGCGAGATGTTCCGCGTCCACCAGGGCATGTCCAAGAAGGACGCCAAGGCCAAGGCGATCGAGCTGATGGACCGGGTGAAGATCCCGGCAGCCGCCGCCCGAGTGAACGACTACGCGCACCAGTTTTCCGGGGGCATGCGCCAGCGCATCATGATCGCCATGGCGCTGGCCCTGGAGCCGGATCTCATCATCGCCGACGAGCCCACGACGGCCCTTGACGTGACGGTCCAGGCCCAGGTCATGGACCTGCTCGCCGACCTGCAGCGTGAGTACAACATGGGTCTCATCCTGATCACCCACGACCTCGGCGTGGTCGCCGACGTCGCGGACAAGATCGCGGTGATGTACGCGGGCCGGATCGTCGAGCGCGCCCCCGTCCACGGCCTGTACAAGCGCCCGGCGCACCCGTACACCCGTGGTCTGCTGGACTCGATCCCGCGCCTGGACCAGAAGGGCCAGGAGCTGTACGCGATCAAGGGTCTGCCGCCCAACCTGCTGCACGTGCCGACCGGTTGCGCCTTCAACCCGCGTTGCCCCAAGGCCGAGGACATCTGCCGTACCGAGGTCCCCGAGCTGCTGCAGGTCACCGAGCGGGACGGCGCCGAGCTGGCCGGCCGCGGTTCGGCCTGCCACTTCTGGAAGGAGACGATCCATGGCTGAGCAGATCGGCAAGGACGACGAGCCGCAGGACGCCACGCCGAACGTCTCCGACGTCGAGGTCGTGGACGCCCACTCCGCGACGGAGGCGGTCGCCGCGATCGAGGCACCCGTCGAGCGGGGCGAGCCGATCCTCCAGGTGCGCAACCTGGTGAAGCACTTCCCGCTCACCATGGGCATCCTGTTCAAGAAGCAGGTCGGTGCGGTCAAAGCCGTCGACGGCATCTCCTTCGACCTGTACCAGGGCGAGACCCTGGGCATCGTGGGCGAGTCCGGCTGCGGCAAGTCCACCGTGGCCAAGCTCCTGATGAACCTGGAGCGGGCGACGGCCGGCGAGATCTTCTACAAGGGCCAGGACATCACCAAGCTGTCCGGGCGCGCGCTGAAGGCCGTACGACGCAACATCCAGATGGTGTTCCAGGACCCGTACACCTCCCTCAACCCGCGTATGACGGTGGGCGACATCATCGGGGAGCCCTTCGACATCCACCCGGAGGTGGCCCCCAAGGGCGACCGGCGCCGCAAGGTGCAGGAGCTGCTGGACGTCGTCGGTCTCAACCCCGAGTACATCAACCGGTACCCGCACCAGTTCTCCGGCGGTCAGCGTCAGCGCATCGGCATCGCGCGCGGCCTGGCCCTCAACCCGGAGATCATCATCTGCGACGAGCCGGTGTCGGCCCTCGACGTGTCCGTCCAGGCACAGGTCATCAACCTGATGGAGCGACTGCAGGACGAGTACAACCTCTCCTACATCTTCATCGCGCACGACCTGTCGATCGTCCGGCACATCTCGGACCGGGTCGGGGTGATGTACCTCGGCCGGATGGCGGAGATCGGCACCGACGAGCAGATCTACGACCACCCGACGCACCCCTACACCCAGGCGCTGCTGTCGGCGGTCCCGGTGCCTGACCCGGAGGCCCGTGAGGGCCGGGAGCGGATCATCCTCACCGGTGACGTGCCGTCCCCGGCCAACCCGCCGTCCGGTTGCAGCTTCCGCACCCGCTGCTGGAAGGTGCAGGACAAGTGCGCGGAGGAGACGCCGCTGCTGGCGATCCCCGAGCGTTTCAGGGGCTCGGACTCCGAGGCGTCCCACGAGTCGGCGTGCCACTTCGCCGAGGAGAAGGACGTCGTGCACGCGGCCTGACGTCCCTCTCCCAGGTCTCCGCCGTTTCCCTTCCGTACCTCCGCTGTGCGCTGTGTCGGACAAGTCACAAACCGTCCGCACCCGTCCCGGGCCACACTCCCATGGGAGGCCCGGACAATTGCGCA
>NZ_JBSFDA010000150.1:0-25141 GCF_053593675.1 Streptomyces sp. NPDC002156
TGAGGACGAGGCCGTTCAGGCCGAAGCGGGGGTCTGGGGGCGGCAGCCCCCAGGGGACGGGAATGGGTAGGGGCGGCGGGGGCGAAAGAAACTCACTCCCCCGGCACCACACACGCCCCCTTCGCCCACCACTCCGGCAGCATCGCGATCGCCTCGTCGCCCAGCGGGTTCACCCCGGGGCCGGCGGCGAGCGAGTGGCCCACCAGGACGTGCAGGCACTTCACCCGGTCCGGCATTCCGCCCGCGCTCGGGAAGCCCTCCAGGACCTCGATCGCGTCGCGGCGCGCGATGTAGTCCTCGTGCGCGGCCCGGTAGGCCGCGGCCAGCTCCGGATCCGTCGCCAGACGTTCCGTCATCTCCTTCATCACGCCGTTCGCCTCCAGCGTGCCGATCGCCGAGGCGGCCCGCGGACACGTCAGGTAGTACGTCGTCGGGAAGGGCGTGCCGTCCGGCAGCCGCGGAGCCGTCTCCACGACGTCCGGCTGACCGCAGGGACAGCGGTGCGCGATCGCGCGCAGCCCGCGAGGCGGGCGGCCCAGCTGCTGCTTGAAGGCCTCGACGTCCGCGTCGGTGGGCTCGGTGCGCGGGGTGGGAGGCGGGGGCGTTTGCATGCCTGTACGTGTATCTCTCTAGTCAGTTCACTTCACTGGTTCACGGCGTCGGCCCGGCCGCCGGACCGGTCGGCCTTGTCCACGCCGTCCCAGACGTTCGCGTACCAGGGCCGGTCGGCCGCGCCCAGGTCGGCGCGCGACTGCTTCGCCGCGTCCGGGTCGATCACGACGTACCCGGTCTCGCCCGGCAGCACATAGTGCAGCCGCTGCCGGATCTGCTGCTCCGCGTACGCGTCGTCCTGCCAGCGTGCCTTCTGGTCGCGGAGCTGCTCGACCCGCTGCCTGGCCTGGTCGCGTTCGCGTTCCAGCTCGGCGATGTCGGCGCGCTGGGAGACGTACTGCCTTATCGGGTAGGCGAGGGCCACGATCAGCGAGCACAGGACCAGGGCGAGCAGGGCCGCCCGGCCGGTCAGGCGGGAGCGGCGGGCCTGGCGCTTGGTCTGGGAACGGTAGACGCGGGCCGCCGTCTGCTCGCCGAGCAGCTTGATCCTGGTCGCGGTGGAGAACCGGTCCCGGTCCTTCACTGCCATGTCGTCCCGCCTCCCCGAACAGCTGCGCTTGTACGTACGTACGTCCCCGCACACGGTACGGGACCGGGTACGGGGACGTACGTACGACGCTGCCTAAGCCGCTACAGCTACCTCTACCTCTACAGCTGCCGCTCAGCCCTTGAAGCGGGGGAAGGCGCTGCGACCGGCGTACACCGCCGCGTCGTCGAGGATCTCCTCGATGCGCAGCAGCTGGTTGTACTTGGCGACGCGGTCCGAGCGGGCCGGGGCGCCGGTCTTGATCTGGCCGCAGTTCACGGCGACGGCGAGGTCGGCGATGGTGACGTCCTCGGTCTCGCCGGAGCGGTGGGACATCATGCACTTGAAGCCGTTGCGCTGGGCCAGCTCGACGGCGTCCAGGGTCTCGGTGAGCGAGCCGATCTGGTTGACCTTGACGAGCAGGGCGTTGGCCGAGCCCTCCTCGATGCCACGGGCGAGGCGCTCCGGGTTGGTGACGAAGAGGTCGTCGCCGACGATCTGGACCTTGTCGCCCAGCTTGTCGGTGATGGTCTTCCAGCCGTCCCAGTCGTCCTCGTACAGCGGGTCCTCGATGGAGATGAGCGGGTACGCGGAGACGAGCTCTTCGTAGTACTCGGTCATCTCGGCGGCCGTGCGGGACTTGCCCTCGAACTCGTACTTGCCGTCCTTGTAGAACTCGGACGCGGCGACGTCGAGCGCGAGACCGATCTGCTCACCGGGGACGTAGCCGGCCTGCTTGATGGCCTCGATGATGAGGTCGAGCGCGGCGCGGTTGGACTCCAGGTTCGGGGCGAAGCCGCCCTCGTCGCCGAGACCGGTGGACAGGCCCTTGGTCTTCAGCACCTTCTTGAGGGTGTGGTAGATCTCCGCACCCCAGCGCAGCGCCTCGGAGAAGGACTCCGCGCCGATCGGGGCGATCATGAACTCCTGGATGTCCACGTTGGAGTCCGCGTGGGAGCCACCGTTGAGGATGTTCATCATCGGAACGGGCAGCAGGTGCGCGTTCGGGCCGCCCAGGTAGCGGAAGAGGGGGAGGTCGCTGGCCTCGGAGGCGGCGTGGGCGACGGCGAGGGAGACGCCGAGGATGGCGTTGGCGCCGAGCGAGCCCTTGTTGTCGGTGGCGTCCAGGTCGAACATCGCCTGGTCGATCAGCCGCTGCTCGGTGGCGTCGTAGCCGACGAGCTCCGGGCCGATCTGCTCGATGACGGCGAGGACGGCCTTCTCGACACCCTTGCCGAGGTAGCGGTTGGGGTCACCGTCGCGCAGCTCGATGGCCTCGAAGGCTCCGGTGGAGGCGCCGGACGGGACGGCGGCACGACCGGTGCTGCCGTCATCGAGGCCGACCTCGACCTCGACGGTGGGGTTGCCTCGCGAGTCGAGGATTTCCCGGGCTACGACGACGTCGATGGACGGCACGAGCATCTCCTTCTGGGATGTGACGCGGGTACGCGGGGCTTTTTCGCGGCCCTGCGGGATGAGCCTAACCGGCCGAGGCCGATCGGCCAGCCGTCCGACCACCCCATGGACGGAACATGGACCGAACCGAGGGTAAACATTGTTCCTCAGGGAAACAAAAAGCCCCGCTCCGGTGCGTACGGGGGAACACGCACCGGAGCGGGGAGCCCCGTGGGGGACGGGGGTGACCCTCACGAGGCCTTCACTATGGAGGGCACGGATGTGAGGGCGCTGTGGTTCACCTTCGAGCCGACTGTTATTTGGGGGATGTGCCGGCGGGCAGGTGACCGGGGTCAGCTGAGGTGCAGCTGCTGGCCCGGGTAGATGAAGTCGGCGTCGTCGATGATGTCCTTGTTCAGCTGGAAGAGCTTCGTCCAGCCGCCCTTGACGTCGTGCGCCTCGGCGATCTCGCTCAGGGTGTCACCCGTGACGACCTTGTACTCGCCGTCGCCCTTCTCGACCTTCTTGCCGGTCGGGGTGGTGACGGTCTTCTTCGCGGCGGGCCGCTCCTGCGAACGGGAGGCCGACTGCTCGTCGGTGGAGCGGGTGGTGGTCTCGCTCGTACCGGTGCTGGTGCTCGTGCCGCTGTCCGAGCTGCTGCTGCCGCCGTCATAGGCGGCGCTCGACAGGCCCGTGCCGCAGACCGGCCAGGCACCCTTGCCCTGGCCCGCGAGGACCTTCTCGGCGATGGTTATCTGCTGGGACTTGGAGGCCTGGTCGGCGGTGGAGGCGTACGCCGAGCCGCCGTACGCGGCCCAGGTCGAGGCGGAGAACTGCAGACCGCCGTAGTAGCCGTTGCCGGTGTTGATGGACCAGTTGCCGCCGGACTCGCACTGGGCGACCGTGTCCCACTCGGCGGAGGTGGCGGCGGAGGCGGAGCCGGCCGCCAGCAGCGGAGCGGCGACCGCGGCACCGGTCACACCGGCGATGGCGACGACGCGGGTGGCCTTGGACGGACGACGGTGCTTGCCCTTACCGGAAAACAGCATGCGTGATCCCCTCACCGACGCCTGCGAGGTGAGCTGTCGGGTTCGGGCCGGTTGAGTTGCCCGGCCGTACGTCCGAGTCACTGGACGCACGACTTAACCCCAAGCCGCTCCGGCCAACTGCCCGGTGCGGCACTTACCTTGGGTCCCCCGCTCCTGCCTACGGCGCTTGAAAGCGACGACTGTTCCCGTTCGGCCGTTGGCAGGATTCGGCGTTGCGACCGGCGGGGCCCACTGTGGCGGGCGTTGACGACCGTAAACAGGTGATCCTCCGAAATACAAAGACGATCAGGGCTTCTGAGACCTATCTCTCACTGCATTTATAACGGACATTCAGCACGAAGCAGGACGTGAACTCCGGCTGCTTTTGCCCCGGTTAGGCACCGACTTCGAGGGTCTGACCGGGGAGGATGTGATTCGGGTCAGCACCGAGGAGGTCCTGGTTCTCGGCGTACAGCTCGGACCATCCGCCCTCGACGCCAAGGGAGTCGGCGATGCCACAGAGGGTGTCGCCGGGACGGACCGCGTACGAGCCCTCCGCGCTCTGCCCGGAGTTATCCTGTTCCTCATCCTTTGTCGCACCAGTGGATGAGTTGTCAGTTTCTTGTGGGGTTTCCTTGCTCGATGACGAGGGGGCCGAGGAGGAAGGGGTCGACTCGGCCGAGTCGGTCGTCGCCTTGACGGAGGGCGAGGACTCGGCGGACTCGACCGAGGGCGAGGCGGAGGGCGTGGGCGACGCCGAGGTCGAAGTCGACTTCGGCGTCGAGGACGAGGACGATGCGTCGCCCTCCTCCCCGGCCACGCCCGTGTCGACGTCGGCCGCACTAGTGTCCTTGCCGAGCCCGGACAGCAGCGCGCAGGCCTCCCAGGCCCCGGCGCCCTGGTCGGCGAGCACGCTCTCGGCGACGGCGATCTGCTGCGAACGGCTGGCCTGGTCGGCGCTCGGGGCGTACGCGAGACCGCCGTACGCCTCCCAGTCCGCCTGGGTCAGCTGGAGCCCGCCGTAGAACCCGTTGCCGGTGTTGGCACTCCAGGCGCCGCCGCTCTCGCACTCCGCGACCCTGTCCCACGTGGTGCCGCTGGCCGCACTCGCGCCGCTCGCGGCGAGCAGCGGGATGGCGAGGGCGGAGCCGGTCACGCCGGCCGCGACAAGCAGAGCCGGGGCCTGACGGGGGCGACGGTGACGTCCGTTCCCGGAGAGCATGCGGGTGCCTTTCACGAGACAGCGGGGGTCGGTGCGACGGATGCCGACGAACGCCGCCAGTGCGTCGCACTAGTGCTCGAACGTATCGACAGACGATCACTTGTCACAAGTTAATGCCGCGCAGATCACGTGAAGATCACATTGTTGAGGGAGTGTCACCTTCCCGTGATCTTCTACGGCACCACTGGTGGCGTATGCCCCGATTCGCGAACCGGCGCGAACTCGACGGGCAGGGTGCGCAGTCCACGCATGATGAGCCCGCCCCGCCATCGCAACTCGCTCGGCTCCACGGCAAGTTGGAGATCGGGGAGACGCGTGAGGAGGGTGGCCAGCGCACTCCGCCCCTCCAGGCGGGCGAGCGGGGCGCCGAGGCAGTAGTGGATGCCGTGGCCGTATCCGAGGTGTTGATTGTCCCGGTGGCCAAGATCAAGGACGTCAGGATCGGCGAACCGCGCCGGGTCCCGGTCGGCGGCGGCGAGTACGACAAGGACGGGATCGCCGACCGCGATGTCCTGCCCACCGATGCTGAGCGACTGCGTGGCGAACCGCCAGGTGGCCAGCTCGACGGGGCCGTCGTAGCGGAGGAGTTCCTCGATGCCGGTTTCGAGGAGGGCGGATTCCTTGAGGGCAAGGGAGGCCTGGAGGCGCGCACGCTGCTCAGGGTGAGTAAGCAGGGCATACAGCCCATTCCCTACCAAGTTGACTGTGGTCTCAAAACCGGCGAACAGCAGGATGAAGGCCATGGCTGCGGCCTCGTTCTCGGTGAGGTGCTCGCCCTCGTCGGAGGCGCGGATGAGCCCGGAGATCAGATCCTCACCGGCTTCGGGTACGTCGGTCAGCGCCTCGCGCTTGCGGTGGATCAGCTCGGCGAGATAGCCCCGCATCTTCTTCACGGACCGGGCGACCCCGCCCCGGGGCCCGCCCCCGTGCCGGATCATCATCCCGGCCCAGTCCCGGAAGTCGTCCTGGTCCTCGCGGGGTACGCCCAGCAGGTCGCAGATCGCGTAGATGGGCAGCGGGAAGGCGAACTCGTGGATGAGATCGGCGGAGCCGCGTGCCGCGAACCGGTCGATGAGGTCGTCGGTGAGTTCCTGCACCCGGGGCGCGAACTCGGCGACGCGGCGAGGCGTGAACGCCTTGGCGACGAGCCGACGGAGTCGTGTGTGATCCGGCGGATCGATGTTGAGCAGATGGGTCATGAGGTTGGCGCCGCGCTCACCGGGGATACCGGTCTTGCCCTTGGCCTGCGTGGGCTCGTCGTGATGGGCGGGGTTCTTGGAGAGCCGGGGGTCGGCGAGGGCCTGCTTGGCATCGCCGTAACGGGTGACCAGCCAGGCTTCGACCCCGCTGGGGAGCTTCGTCCGGTGCACGGGCGCGTGCTCACGGAGCCAGGCGTAGGCGGGGTAGGGATCCGTCGCGAACTCCCAGGTGAAGAGTTCGGGGGCGGGGGTCGGGGGTGTGGCGGGGGGCTGGTTGGTCACTGGGTGACGGTATCGGGAGGGTCTAGGGGCCTACCGCTGGCCCAGCGGATGGTGCGCAGCCACGCCCTGCCGGGCATGTCGAGAAGCCAGTCCTCTCCCACAGGAGCCCCGTCCTTCTCCCCGGTCACGTCGCGGTCCGACGTCTCAGGGATATAACCGGCCAGCCGGAGCACCCGGTTCACCATCACCGGATCCGTCAATCCCCCTGCTTCGAACCACTGCTCCGACCGGTCCGCAAGCAACCTCCCCAGCAGTACCGCCGCCAGACGGTCCCCTGCTTCCGCGGCCGTCTCCAGGAACGGCTCCGCCTCCCTGTGGTCTCCCCGCTTCACCAGCAGCTGCCCCAGCCGCCCTGCCGCCCCCACCAGTCCGGCTTCCGCCGCCCGCCGGAACCAGGCCTCGGCCTCCTCTCTCTCCTCCAAGCTCTCGGCAAGCCGTCCCAGATCCAACATGGCCCGCCCGTCCCCCGCCTCGGCCGCCGCCCGAAACGCCTCCCGCGCCCCCGCCACGACCATCTCGGAGTCGTACGCCGCATCAGCCCGGGCCGCCCCCAGGGCAACCCACCACACCGCTCCGTCCACCGCCGGAAGCGCCTCGTCCCGGGACGCGGTGTCCACCAGGTAGGAGGACGCCTCCCACCTGCTCGCGCTGCTTCTCCGCAGCATCCGCAGCACGCCGTCCCGCTTCTCCGCCGCCCAGGCCAGGGCGTCGTCCACGGACTCTCGTTCCAGACCGGCCACGGCCTCGTACGCCTCGTGCGCCTCCACGAGAAGGTCCTTGGGCAGCGGACCCCGCAGTCCGCACCGAGCCAGATCAACGGCCGCCCGGACCAGGGCGTACCCGCGCGGATGCCGGTCCGCGCGCCGAGCCCGCTGCCACTCCTCCCACAGCATCGGACCGACCGCGAGATAGGCAGCCACGCCCTCGGCCCCGCACCGGCGGGCAGCATCCGTCAGCCGAGGGTCCTCGGTCGCCCCCGCCCGCTTCCTCTCCCCGTGACTCCAGTCCCGGGGCAGTTCCACGATCTGCGCCAGGTCGAGCACCCGCCCCCGGGACAACCTGCGGAACTTGTCGTACGTGTCCTCTCTCATCGTCGCGATCACAGGAACCCCCTGTGCCGCCAACTGCGCCAGCAGCCTCGGCTCCAGGCCGTCGGCTCCGAGGTGACCGTCGAGGTCGTCGAGCCACACCGCGCAACGTTCGCCCGGCATGCCTCTCAGCAGGGCGGGCAGCCCTCGCAGGTTCTCGTGCCGGGCGGGCGCGAACACCCGTACGCCGGGGAGCACTCGGGCCATCGCCGCGAGCGCCGTACGCGACTTGCCGACATACGCGTCCCCCTGCACGACGACCAGCCCACCCTCCGAAGCGGCCGTCTCCACCGCCGAGTTGACCGCCGGATCGGCGTCCCGTTCGACGTACGGCGGCAGTTGAGGCAGCCCCTTGCCTCGCCGCGTGGGCCGCACCCCGTACGCCAGCGGCGCCATGCTCTCCGCCGGCGGCCAGTCCACCGACCCGGGCCGAGGAGCGGCACCCGGCGCCTGCTGGACGTGCTGTACACCGACGAACTGCCCGTTGACGGTGATCCCCTGGAAGTCGAAGCGGTCGCCCGGCGTGGCGGGCACCGGAGCGGGTGCCGGTTCCTCGGGCCGCGCGGGCACGTCGAACTCCCTGATGAGGGCGGCGAGTTCGTCGGAGCCGTCCACGTCCCACGCGTCGGCGAGGCCCTCGCTCAGCCGAAAGCGCCATTCCAGCTTCCCGGACCCCGTACGAGGCCCCAACGGCCCTTTCAGGCTCTGGAGTTCATGGACCCATTCGTCCTGCCCACGCAGCGTGAACCACTCCACGAACCGGTCCCGTACCCGCTCCCACTCAGCCGACCTGAGCCCATCGACCAGTGTCCTGGCACCCTCGGCCGCCAGCTCGTTCATCGAGCGTTCCACTCATGCCCCCACGACTCAACACCACCGTGGGACAACGGTACTGACAAACCGTCGGAGCGATCAGGCCCCCGTCACCCTCCCCCGTCACCCTTCCCCAGTCACCTCCGCCACCCCTTCCCGCACCCGCACCGCATCCCGATAAGCCCGCGCAGCGACCCGCAGCGCCGCCTCCGGATCCACGCCCTCCGCCTCCGCCCGTACCGCCAGTTCCAGCAGCTCGTACCCGATGCCCTCGCCCTGGGGCAGCGGGACGTCCAGGGCCGCCGTCCGCACCCGCGACGCCAGCTTCGCGGCCAGGGCGAGGCCCGGCTGGCCTATGGGCACACCGTCCGTCACCGACTCCCGCCGCTTCTCGACCGCCTTGGTGCGCAGCCAGTGCTCCTTCACCTCCTCCGGCGTCGTCGCCGTCTCGTCGCCGAAGACGTGCGGGTGCCGGTGGATCAGCTTGGTGACGATGCCGGCCGCGACGTCGTCGATCGAGAAGGGGGCGGTCCCGTCCTCCTCGCTCCCCTCCTCCGCGATGCGCGCGTGGAAGACGACCTGGAGCAGCACGTCCCCCAGTTCCTCGCGCAGCTCGTCCTGGTCGCCCTCCTCGATCGCCTCGACGAGTTCGTACGCCTCCTCGATGGCGTACTTCGCGAGGCCCTTGTGGGTCTGGCGGGACGACCAGGGGCACTCCAGGCGGATGCGGTCCATGACCTGGACGAGGTCGAGGAGGCGGGCGCCGGGGAGGTCGTAGGAGGCGGGGAGGAGTTCCAGGTCGGGCATCCGGACGCGCCCTGAGCCCGCCAGGCGCGCCAGGCCGTCCGTGAGGGCCGGGTCGCCCTCGCCCGTCGTGACGACCACGACCGTCCGGCCGCCGGCGCAGGCGTCGATCAGCGCTTCGGCGGTCGGGGAGGCCTCCTCGACCGATATGCCGGCTTCCCGGAGGTACGGCAGCTGCGGATGCCCGCCGTCCGCGCACAGCACCCGGTCGGCCGCGTGCAGCGTCTGCCAGGCGGGCCAGGACAGCAGGCCGGGCGCGACCCGGTGGCTGGTGGTGAGCAGGACGACACGACCGGGGTCGGTCCCCGTCTCCGGAGCGGTCTCGAAGCCGCTGGTTGCGTTCACCATCCGAACGTAACGCACGCCACCGACAGCCCCAGAGTTATCCACAGGCCAGGGGCCCCGGGCCCCATCGGCGCCCGCACACCCGTACGGACAACCGTTACGCCGTAGCCGTCACGCCGTGCCCTGCGCCGCCTGCGCCGCCGTGATCTCCCGTACCCACGGCGTCTTCGCGTCGACGCGGCTGCTCTTCTGGACGTCCCAGGTGCCGTAGCGCGGGTTGAGGTCGACGTCGAGGGTCTTCGAGGCCTCGGACATCGCCTTCCAGAAAGTGGCCTGGCCGTCCGTCGTGTTCATGTCGGCGCCGAGTACCGAGGCCAGTTTCTGGGCCGTGATCTCGGTGTGCAGGCTGTCGTCGAGGTGGGCCGGAGCGACGCCGTACTGCTGGAGCCAGGCCGTCTCCAGCTCCTTCGCGCCGCCCGCCTGCTGCTCCAGGGCGGCGCGCAGGCTCTGGACGTCCTTGCGGGTCACGGTCACGCCCGCGTTCTTCGCGGCCTGGTTCAGGACGCGGTCGAGGACCATGGTGTGCAGGGTGTCCCGGGTGAGGCTGCCGGTTCTGGCGACGGTCTGCGCGTACTGAGCCTGGTCCGGGGTGGCCGCCCGCTGTGCCGCGCGTACCTCGTTCACCCTGCTCTCCAGCTGCGAGACCGTGATCCGCTGCCCGCCGACGACGGCCGCCGCGCCGGGATGCGCGTCGTTTCCGCAGGCGGTGAGAAGGGGTGCCGCCGCGACGATCGCGGCGGAGAGGAAGAGCGCGGTGCGACGACGGCGGTGCAAGGAGGCCTCCCGAGGAGCGCTTGTGCGACGGTGCACAAAGTCTTGCGGTGATCGATGGTAGGCAGTGGCCGGGCTCCGGCCAAGCCATTCGACCAACGATTCACCGGGACTTCAGGCACCGCCGCGCTCCCCATGGAAGCTTTGCCCGCCTCAGCCGGTGATCGCCACCGGCGCGTCCCACGCGTCGCGGTCCACGGTGATCGTGTAACCGCCGCGCGTCTCCTTGCTGTTGACCAGGTACTGATGGGCGCGGCTGTGGTTGGTCCACTGCGTGGCGCCGAAGGGCCAGTCCGCGGTGGTGGTGTTCTGCTGGTCCCACAGCGCGTACCACATGTTGCCCGGCAGGTCCGTCCGGTCGGTGGCCTGGGCGATCGCCTTCGCGCTTGAGCTGCGGAAGCCGTAGAAGCCGGTGCGGTACGTCTTGGCGTGCAGCGCCTTGTCGAAGGCGCGTACGTACGTCAGTACGGCGTCGTTGCACGCCTTGTTCGTGATGTCGTACGACTCCATGTCGAGGTAGACCGGGCTGCCGGCCTTCATGCCGAGCGCCGAGGCCTTGGTCACCGCGTCCGCCGCGTCGTGTGCGCCGAGGGAGGCGGCCGTGGCGGCGGTGAGCTTCTCGGGGCTGGAGCCGGTCTGGCAGGACGGCTGGGCGCCGACGTACAGGGGGACGAGTTTCCAGCCCTGGGCGCTGACCGACTTCACCCAGGACGCGGTGAGGTTGGGCTGGGCGCAGCCGCGGTTCCTGCCGCCGATGTAGACGGCCGCGGCGCCGTAGAAGTTGTTGGTGCGCCAGGCCTTCATCGCGGCGAGGGTGGGTGCGGCGCAGGTGTCGAAGGCGCGGCCGGTGTAGGTGCGCTGGGCGGGCCAGGTGGTGGCGGCCATCGAGGTCTGCGCGGCGAGCCCGGCCCCGGCGACGACGGCCGCGCCGGCCACCGCCCAGGTGAGATATCTGCGCTTCTTGGACTGCCGGTGACTGGACACCACGTACCCCACCCCTGGTTCTGCGACACGAAAGCAGGTCGCAACGTAACCGGCGGCGTTCCCCTGTTCGGGAAACACCGGCCCCAGGGGGCCACAAGATTCCCTCACGGCACGGCAAAATCCGGCCACTGGCCGGTTTGGCCAACCCGTACCTACCCCCGCACCTGTCCCAGCCACTCCAGGGTCCGCCGGATCTCCGCCGCCAGTGGATGCCCGGGGCCGCGCAGGCGGTCCACGTCGTGGAGGAGGCGGGCGAGGGTGTCGCGGGCGGCGGTGCGGTCGCCGAGGGCGAGGAGGAGGTGGCCGATGCGGCGGCGGACGTCGAGGGAGAGTTCGGGGTCGCCGGCGACGTACTGGTTCTCGTAGTACGGCAGCAGGGCGCGGTACTCGGCGAGGGCCGCCGCCGGTTCGCCGAGCTGTTCGAGGCACTGGGCGGCCTCGTAGCGGAAGCGCAGCGACTGGGGGTCTGCCTGGCCGGCCTCGGCGGCGCGTTCGTCGGCGAGGCGGCGCAGTTCGGGCAGCGCGCGCCGGTACTGGCCGTCGTCCATGAGGGTGGCCGCGTACTGCTTGCGCAGGGTGCGGACGACCGGGGAGTGCTCGCCGTGCTGGTCGGCGGCGGCGGGCAGGATCGCGCCGAGGATGTCGACGGCCTGGGTGATCCGGCCCTCGCCGAGGAGGCGCTTGACCTCGTCGACGGCTCCGGCGACATCGGGCCGTTCGGCGACCGGGGCGGCCGTCGGCTGCGGTGCGGGGGTGCGGGCGCGGTCCGGCCAGGGGGCGTGCGGACGCAGGAAGGGGCGTGTGGGGTCGAGGGGCGCTCCGGTGGGCATCCCGCGCTCCGGGAGGAGCAGCGCCAGGTGCTCGTACACCTCCTGCGCGGAGGCGGGCCGGTGCTGCGGGTCCTTGGCGAGCAGGCGCAGGACGAGCGCCTCCAGGGCTTCCGGCACCTCGGGTCTGAGGCGGCGCACGGGCAGCGGCGGCTCGTACAGGTGCCGGTGGAGCACCCCGAGGGCCGTCGAACCCGAGAACGGCACGTCCCCGCTGAGGAGTTCGTGGAGGAGTACGCCGAGTGCGTACAGGTCGGTGTACGGGCCGACCGCGCCGCCCATCGCCTGCTCGGGGGCCATGTAGGCGGGCGAGCCGATGGGCGAGCCGGTGTGGGTGAGGCGGGTCGTGTCCGTGTCCATGACCGAGGCGACGCCCAGGTCGAGGACGGTGACCGTGCCGTCCTGCTTCACCATCACGTTGCGCGGCTTGAGGTCGCGGTGGACGATCGGCACGGCGTGCACGGCGCTCAGCACGGCGCACAGTTGCGCGGCCACCGCGACCGCCCACTGCCAGGGGTACGGGTCGTGTTCGGCGAGGTGGTCGGAGAGGTCGGCGCCGTCGACGTACTGCATGACGAGGAACAGCTCCTCGCCCTCACTGCCCGCGTCGTGCACGGTGACGAGCCCGGGATGGTCGACCTGCGCGGTCACCCGACACTCGCGCACGAAGCGGCGGCGCAGTTCGTCGGCCTCCTGGCCCGCGACCTTGTCCGGCCGCAGCAGTTTCACGGCCACCCGCCGGTCGAGCCGCTGGTCGTACGCCGTCCACACCTGGCCCATGCCGCCCTGCCCGATGAGGGTGGACAGTTCGTACCGGTCGGCGATGACGCGTCCCGTCGTCCCCACGCTCACCGTCCGCCCTCGTGGCTGCCATTGCCGTGGCCGTTACCGTCGTGCTTGCGCAGGTAGTCGCTCAGCTCGTCGAGTTCGGCGCGCACCTGGTCGATACGGGCGGGCGCGGGGCGCTGCGCCGGGGGCGGCGGAACGGGGCCGGGGCCAGGGCCGTGGGAGACGGGCGGCTGGGGCGCCGGAGCCTGGGGCTGGGGTATCGGTGTGTGGGGCATGGCGGGCACAGGGGGATGCTGCGGTCCGGTCGGCATGGCCGCGTACGGCGACATGGGCGGGGGCGGGTAGCCGTACCCGGAGGGCACGGTCGGGGCCGAGGCGGGCGCGTAACCGGCGTACTGCCGCCGTTGGCTGTCCACCGTCCGGATGTCCATGACCAGGAAGTACACGCTGCTCAGGGCGCCCAGGATCATGACGGTGGCGAGGGCGATATTGCCCCTGGTGTCGCTCTCCTTCAGCGTGCCGACCACCGCGAAGCACACGATGGACAGCGGCAGACTCACCCATGCCGCCGTCCAGTTGAACCACCGGCCGCGCAGCATGGCAACCCGGAACAGCGGCACGCACGAGAGGAAGCCGCACGTGAGCAAGCCGGCCGCGGTGAAGAGCACGCGCAGGGTGATGACGGTGTTCTCGCTGCGGATGGGCGGCGGCGCGCCGGGGCCGTACATGACTGCTCCTGGACCGGGTGATGCCGACGGGGACGGACGTACGAGGATACGAGCGACAGGTACAAGTGACAGGTCGGGTGTCGGAGTCCGAGCGTATAGGCCGACACCGACAACGGGTCCGGGTTGTACCGAACCGTTGTCGTGACCGTTGTGCCGCCGATCGCGGCACGTGAGCCGTCGGGCGTCATCGGAACGTCAGTCGGGCGCGACGGTCCCGTCGGTCAGCCCGTCGTACATGCCCCGCACGAGCTGTCCGCCGAGCCGGCCCGCGTGGCGCAGGGCCTCCTCGAACTCGGCGAGTGCCCTGAACCGCGCCCCGTAGCGCCGCTGTTCGTCCAGTGTCAGCCGGGGCAGCTGCAGTCGGCGCACGTCGAGCCGGGTCGCGGTGGACGCGTAGCTGCTGGCCTGCCGGTTGTTGGCGGTGCCGCGCAGGAACCCGGCGAGGAACCACGGGTCGAGGGCGTCCGGATCGGGCCGCAGGAGGACGAGGCTGCGGCCGAGAACGGCCCCCGCGGTCGCGTCGTCGACCACGCGCGCGACGGACCCACCGCCGAGCACCGGGACGACCACATCGCCGGCCTCGACGAGCACGGCCTCCTCGTCGCTCTCGGGCAGCGTCCCGGAGGGGGCGGTTCCGGCGAGGACGTCGTGGTCGGTGAGCACGGGCACGCGCGCGTGGCCGCCGTTTCCGCCCGTACGCATCACCAGGGCGCCCCCGCGCGCGAGTTCACCGATGGTGATCAGCGGCCAGCGCCCGGCCTGCCCCTCGGCGGGTCCGGTGGGTGCGGGCGGGGTGAGATCGGCGGTCAGCCGGAGCGTCTCGCCGAGGCGTTCCCGTACGTCGCCCAGGTGCTCGCCGTCGCCCGCGGCAGCCGGGGGGAGATGGCGGGCGGGGGCCAGGTCGACGTCGTCGTCGAGGAGTTCGATGACCGGCACGGAACGCGACACCCCCGGCTGCTCTACCGCCGTACCGGCCCGCTCGAAAGGCCGCCAGGCGCCGAGGACGGCGGTGCGCACGGTCTCCCAGTCGAGCCCGCCCCGTCCGGTGTGCTCGGCGACGGTCCCGGTGTCGGCGAGCAGCACCTCGGGCTGCGCGGGCGCCTTGTCGGGCCGCCGCAGCACCCACAGGTGCAACGGGATGTTGTACGGGGGTGCCGCGCCGACCGGCAGCGCGATCACCGCGCGCAGGGCCCCGCGCCGCAGCAGATCGGCGCGGATACGGCGCCCCGAACGCCGGGAGGCCGCGGCCGGCGGCATCAGCAGTACGGCGGTGCCACCGTCCCGGAGCCGCGCGAGCGCGTGCTGCACCCAGGCCAGCTCGGACTCGTTGCGCGCAGGGAAGCCGTACTCCCAGCGGGCGTCGTACGCGAGTTCGTCGTGCCCCCAGTTCCGCTCGTTGAACGGCGGATGGCAGAGCACGACATCGGCCCTGAGCCCGGGGTAGGCGTCGGCCCTGAGCGTGTCCCCGACAGCCGTACGCACGACCACGTTCCGCCCCTGGAGCGCGAGCCGGAGCGCGGTGAGCGCGGCCAGCTCGGGGGCACTGTCCTGCCCGTACAACTCCCGCTCGACCTCGTCCCGTTCGGCCTCCCGCGCGCCCGGCACGGGAACGGCCCGCAGCAGCGCCCCGGTCCCACAGGCCGGATCGAGCACGGTACGCGCCGCCCCGGCGAGGTCCCCCATGAGCCGGGCCAGCTCGGCCGGCGTGAGCGTGTACTGCCGCGGATTGGCATCAAGATGCCGCCCGACCAGAAACTCGTACGCCTGCCGCGCTCCCATCTCTGCGGCGAGTTCGGCAACACCGCGGAGGAGGGGGACGGAGGGGAGGAGTTCGGGGCCGGTGGGGGTGTGAACGGCGGGGGCGGCGGGGGCGGTGTGTACGCCGGCCGCGGCCGGCGAGGCGTGAACCCGGGGCGGCGTGTTCACGGCACCCGGGGTGTTCACACTCGCCGAGCCGGAGGGGTCGCCGGATGAGGTGTGTACACCACTCGGACTGTTCACACCCCCCGGCCCGTTCACACTCACTCCACCCCCCACCCCCGGCGGAGTGTGAACACCCCGAACATCAGTCGGACTGTGAACTCCTTGCGCGACGGGCGGCGTGTGAACCCCCCGGCCCGCACCCTGCCTGTGAACACCGCGCTTCCCGGCGACGCCGAAGCGCGGGACGATCACCTGCTCCAGTGTCCCGGGGAGACGGGCGGCGAGCCGTTCGTCGGAGACCGCGCCCAGCTCCAGCCAGACGGTCGGGCGGTCATGGATGAGCAGCAGGACGCAGCCCGCGTGGACGAGGGCGGTGGCCGGGCCCTCGGGGTGGCCTACGAGTTGTTGCCAGACGCGTTCACGGAGGGGTACTTCGGCGAGTTTGCCCTGGCGGCGGAGCCAGGACTCGACCTCGGCGAGGGCGAAGGCGGGGCTGGTCTCGGTGCCGCCGACCGGCTTGGGGAAGTCGGCGTGACGGCGGCGCCAGTTGCTGACGGCGGCGCGGCCGACGCCCGCGAGCCGTGCGATGCCGGCGGCGGTCACTTCCGTGGCGTTGTCCTGCACGCGCCGCGCTCCCCTCGTTCCGCGCACGGCCCCGGCGTTCCCGTGTACGGCTCTGGTCACCCATACACAGCCCTGGTCGTGCAGCCCTCGTTTCACGTGTGACGCCGAGCATAGCGGCGTACGCAAGATCTACCCATTCACGGCCGTGTACATAAGTCATCGCGTGAACCGTGTTGACTCGGTTCACACGCTCTGGTCTTATTGACCCAGCGAACGAGCGGGCCGCCACAAGAAGGCGGTCACGCCGTAACGGGGAGGGGACTGTCATGGGTATGAAGGGCAAGGTCGCGCTGGGGGCCGTCGTGGGGATCGTCGTCATCGGGGTCGCGTCGGCGACGTCCGGGGGCGACGGGGACGGGGGTTCCGGGGGCAGCGGTGACAAGGGGTCGTCGGCGTCGGCGGGGCAGAAGCCCGGGGGCGGCGGGTCAAGCACGGACTCCGCGGACGGCGCGGACAGCGCGGAGGTCGCCGACAAGGTGGTCGCGATCGAGGGGGACGGGGACTTCCAGGTCGGCAGTGACGTCAAGCCCGGTACCTATCGGACCAGCGGGAACACCGACGACATGTGCTACTGGGAGCGCGCCAAGGACGCCTCGGGCGAGATCGACTCGCTGCTCGCCAACGACAACGTCAGCGGCACCAGCTATGTGACGATCCTGGCGACCGACAAGCTCTTCAAGTCCAGCGGCTGCAAGGACTGGGAGGCCGTCGACCTGAAGGCGAAGGGCACGCCCGCGGCGAAGATGGCCGGCAACGGCGGCATGTTCAGGGTGGGCTCCGACATCGCGCCGGGGACGTACAGGTCCACGGGCAACGCCGACGACCTCTGCTACTGGGAGCGGTCGAAGGACGCCTCGCACTCGGTCGACTCGATCGTCGCGAACAACAACGTCAACGGCACCGCCGTCGCGACGATCAGCGCCTCCGACGGCTACTTCAAGACGACGGGCTGCAAGGACTGGGTGAAGACGGGCTGACGTCCCGTCCCCGTTCCGTTCCCTTTCTCCGCCCTCTCCCTCCCCCTCCCCCCTCCCCCCTCCCCAGCCGGACGGCGGTGGCGCAGCGCCGGGGACCGCGCCACCGCCGCCCGCATTTCTCAGCTCGGCTCGTCACTTCTCAGCTCAGCTCGTCCCTCACCAGGAAACCTCGAAGGAACTGCCATGCGCCGAACCACACTCGCCGCCCTCTGTCTCACCGCCGTCACCGTCGCCGGAGTCGCCGGCTGTCTGCCCGGCGAGGACAAGGCGGCCGACAAGACAGCGGACAAGACCGCGGACAACGCGGCCACCAAACCGAAGGGCCCGTTCGCCGGACTGACCGGCGGCGAGATAGCCGAGCGCGCGCTGACGGCGACCTCGGGTGCCTCGTCGCTCCGTATGACGGGCGATGTGCCGGACGACGAGAGCGGCGGCACGATCCGGATCGACATGGCGCTCGACAAGCGGGGCGAGTGCGCCGGGACGATGAGCTTGAACGGGGAGGGCAAGGCCGACGTCGTGAAGACCGGCACCACCCTCTATATGCGGTACGACGAGAAGTTCCTGCGGGCGCAGAGCGACGGCTCGTCGAAGGAGGAGACCGACGGGGTCGTGGCCATGCTCGCCGGGAAGTGGACCAAGATGGCCGCGACCGGCGCCGACGCCAAGGACATCGCGGGGTTCTGCGACCTGGACAGCGTGCTCGCCGACTTCAAGGACGCCCAGTCCGGCGGCAGCGCCGGCGCCGCGTCCGACACCGACGCGACACGCGGCGCCACGACCACCGTGGACGGTACGCCGGCCCTCGTCGTCAACGAGAAGGACGGCAAGGACAGTTACACGCTGTACGTCGCCACGCAGGGCAAGCCCTACATCCTCCGGCTCGAGAGCAGGTCCGCGAAGGACCCGGGGACCATCGCCTTCAGCGAGTACGACAAGCCGGTCGCGGCCAAGACGCCCACCGGCGAGATCCTCGACCTGGACGCGCTGGGCGGATAGCGGCCCCCACCAGTCACAACTGGTGCCGCATCCACACATTGGGCTCCACGTACACCCCGTACGCGTGTTCGGGGTCGCACCGTACCGGCGCCAGCGCCCCGGGCACCTCCACCTCGCCCTCGCGGTCGAAGGGCAGCCCCGTCCAGGCGCGCCACTCCTCCAGTGAGGCCGCGATGCACATCGACGCCGGTGCCATGGCGACAATCGTGGCGCCGGCTCGGACGTGCACGCGCAGCCACGGGTCGTGGGGCAGTCCGTCCACGCGGACCCGGTACGCGTACTCGGCGATCGGGGTCCGTGGCTCCAGGTGCTTGGCGCTGGGCCGGACCGGGGCGACGACCTCGCGGAATCCGTGCGCGGCGGCGTTGTCCCGCATCGCCGCGAGCAGACGTCCGGACAGTCCCGTGCCCTGCGTGTGCGGGGAGACAACGATCGAGATCGCGCTCACCGTGTCGGGACGGGTCCCGGCGCGCAGGTCCTGGAACGCCCAGACCAGCACCTGGTCCCAGCCACGGGCGGGCAGTTCGCCCCGCCCGTCGGCGGCGAGTGCGAAGGGCACGGCGTAGGCGTGGGCGACGACCTCGCCCCGCTCGTCCTCGGTGAACAGGACGTACTCGGGGAGTTCGGTGGCGATCCGGTCGTAGTGGGCGTTGCCCGTGAAGTCGTGCTGCATGAACTCCGGCCAGGTGTCGGGCATTTCGACGACCTGGCGATACATCTCGGGGCGTTCGGCGAGGGACGAGACCTTCAGCTCCATGGAGAGTCACGGTAGCTGGATCGGGGCTGCGCCCCCAGCCCTGCGCGGCACTATCCAGCTCCGCCCGGCACCATCCAGCCCCGCCGGCACCATCCAGCTCCGAGTGGGCGCTACCCAGCCCCGGCCCGCATTTCCAGCCCGTCCGGCGTTTGAGGACGAGGCCGTTCAGGCCGAAGCGGGGGCCTGGGGGCGGCAGCCCCCAGCAGACGCCCACACCAACGCCGGTTCACCAACTCCCCGGCCCCAAGACTCAGCTCGCATGGAACCGCGCGGGCGCCTCCGTCGGATTACCCCCCGTCGGCAGCTTCTGCCCATCACACCCCGACAGCACCTTCTTCATCGCGACCTTCTCCGCCTCCGTCACCCACAGCTCGTACTTCTTCTTGACGGCGACCTGGTTGGCGACATACGTGCAGCGGTACGCCTTGTTCGGCGGCAGCCACGTCGCCGTGTCGCCGTCACCCTTGCTGCGGTTGGTGCTCGCGTCGACGGCACGCAGGTTGAGCGGGTCGTTGGCCAGAGCTATGCGCTTGCTGGCGTCCCAGTACTTGGCGCCCTTCTGCCAGGCGTCCGAGAGGGCGACGATGTGGTCGATGTCCACCTCGCTGCGGCCCCGCGTGAAGGACACGTCCTTGCCGCTGTACGGGTCCGGCTCCAGCTCCCCCGAGGCCACCTTGCAGTCGTCGCCGCTGCGGAACTTCACGTCGGCCAGGTCCCGTTGGAGGATGTCGTCGCGGGTGTCGCACTTGTTGGAGTCGGTATCCGCCCACGCACTGCCGAACCGGTCCCGTTCGTACCCCGTCTTCGGCGCCCGCCCCTTCACGGTCAGCGAGTCGACGGCGGCGAGCGCCGCACCCCCGCCACCACCGCCCCCGCCGGCCGCACCACTCGCGCTCTCCTCGGGCCCGGCGGACCCCAGGGTCGTACCGTCGCACCCGCCGACAGCGAACCCCACCACGAGTACGACGGCGGCGACGCCCCCACCCCTCACACGCATCACGCTGCGTCCCTCCCCTGCTCCCCGTGCACGGAATTCCCATGTGCGACTGTTCGACCTGTTTTCCCTGGTCGACAGGCTAGCGGTCGGGCTTTCCGCACCACAGGGGCGCCCACCGGCACTCAAGGGGCGTATTCCGCATACCGGGCGTATCGTCGTTGCTGACTCACCTCCGGAAGGAGCTCTGGATGGGCATCTTCGACAAGATCAAGGAGCAGATGCGCGGCAAGGCGGGACAGAACGCCTCCGACACTGCGGAGAAACAGATCAACAAGAAGACGGGCAACAAGTACGAGAGCCAGGTCGACGACGCTCAGCAGAGGGTCGAGGGCACGATCGGCATGGACCGTGACCGCGATCCCAACAGGCCCGACCAGCCCTAGCCCCGGAGGTCTCGAAGACCCCACCAAGTAACGGAAGCCGTCCGCGGATGCCAACCTGCCGCGGACGGCTTCTCCGTAAGTCCCGTATGCACCAGGAAAGTTCGTATGTACTAGGACTCTAGGACCCCAGGATCGAAGCCAGGAACTCCCCGGTCCACCCCAGCAACTCCCGCCCGACCAACGGCTTTCCACCGACCTTCGCGGTCTTGGGGCGGGGTACGAGGATCTGGTGGGCGGCCGGCTTGATGACCGTCCCGGGATACAACCGCTTCAGCCGCAGCTCCTGCGACTCCCTCAACTCCACCGGCGCGAAACGGATGTTGGTGCCCTGGAGCACGATCTCGCCGACCCCGCAGGCCCGCGCGAGCATCCGCAGTCCGGCCACGAGCAGCAGGTTCTCGACCGGCTCGGGCAACTTGCCGTAGCGGTCGACGAGTTCCTCCCGTACGGCCTTGATGTCGGCCTCGGTGTTCGCGGCGGCGATGGCACGGTAGGCGGCCAGGCGCAGTCGCTCGCCGGGGGCGTAGTCGTGCGGGACGTGGGCGTCGACCGGCAGCTCGATCTTGACCTCCAGCGGCGCCTCCTCCTCCACCGCGCCTTCCAGGGAGGCCCGGTAGTCCGCGACGGCCTCGCCGACCATCCGCACGTACAGATCGAAGCCGACTCCCGCGATGTGCCCGGACTGTTCGCCGCCGAGAAGGTTTCCGGCGCCGCGGATCTCCAGGTCCTTCATGGCGACGTACATGCCCGCGCCCATCTCGGTGTGCTGGGCGATGGTCGCGAGCCGCTCGTGCGCGGTCTCGGTGAGCGGCTTCTCCGGCGGATAGAGGAAGTAGGCGTACCCGCGCTCCCTCCCTCGCCCAACTCGCCCGCGCAGCTGGTGGAGTTGGGACAGACCGAAGTTGTCGCCGCGCTCCACGATGAGCGTGTTGGCGTTGGAGATGTCGATGCCGGACTCGACGATGGTCGTCGACACGAGGACGTCGTACCGCTTCTCCCAGAAGTCGACGACGACCTGCTCCAGGGCCTGCTCGGACATCTGGCCGTGGGCGGTCGCGATCCGCGCCTCCGGGACGATTTCCCTCAACCGAGCCGCCGCCCGGTCGATGGACTCGACCCGGTTGTGGATGTAGAACACCTGGCCCTCGCGCAGGAGTTCACGGCGGATCGCGGCGCCGATCTGCTTCTCCTCGTACGGGCCGACGAAGGTCAGCACCGGGTGGCGCTCCTCCGGCGGGGTGGTGATCGTCGACATCTCGCGGATGCCGGTGACCGCCATCTCCAGGGTCCTGGGGATGGGGGTGGCGGACATGGTCAGCACATCCACGTTCGCGCGCAGCTTCTTCAGCTGCTCCTTGTGCTCGACGCCGAACCGCTGCTCCTCGTCGACGATGACAAGCCCGAGGTCCTTGAACTTGGTCTCGGAGGAGAAGAGTCGGTGCGTGCCGATGACGACATCCACCGAGCCCTCCCGCAGGCCCTCCAGGGTGGCCTTCGCCTCGGTGTCGGTCTGGAAGCGGCTCAACGCCCGTACGTTGACCGGGAATTGGGAGTAGCGCTCACCGAAGGTCCCGAAGTGCTGCTGCACCAGCAGCGTCGTCGGTACGAGAACTGCCACCTGCTTGCCGTCCTGGACCGCCTTGAACGCGGCGCGAACGGCGATCTCCGTCTTGCCGTAGCCGACGTCGCCGCAGATCAGGCGGTCCATCGGGACCGTCTTCTCCATGTCGTCCTTGACCTCGGCGATCGTGGTCAGCTGGTCGGGCGTCTCGGCGTACGGGAAGGCGTCCTCCAGCTCGCGCTGCCAGGGCGTGTCCGGCCCGAAGGCATGTCCGGGCGCCGCCATCCGAGCCGAGTACAGCTTGATCAGATCGGCGGCGATCTCCTTGACGGCCTTCTTGGCGCGCGCCTTGGTCTTCGTCCAGTCGGCGCCGCCGAGCCGGTGGAGGGTGGGGGCTTCGCCACCGACGTACTTGGTGATCTGTTCGAGCTGGTCGGTGGGGATGTAGAGCCGGTCGCCGGGCTGGCCGCGCTTGGCAGGCGCGTACTCCACAACCAGATACTCACGAGTGGCGCCCTGCACGGTCCGCTGGACCATCTCGATGTACCGGCCCACACCGTGCTGTTCGTGCACGATGTAGTCGCCGGTTTCGAGGGTCAGCGGGTCGATGGTCTTGCGGCGCCGGGCGGGCATCCGGGCGCCGTCCTTGCCGGCGGCCTTCTGCCCGGAGAGGTCGGTCTCGGTGAGCACGGCGAGCTTGAGAGCCGTATCCACGAACCCGAAGTCGATCGAGCCGCACGCCACATGCACGACGGACGGCGTCAGGGAGGTCAGGTCCGCCTCGAGGCGGGCCGCGATGCCCTCCCCGCCGAGCACCTCGACCGTACGGGCCGCCGGGCCGTGCGCCTCCGTGACGTACACCGTGCGCCAGCCGTCCGCGAGCCAGCCCTTGGTGTCGGCGAGCGCCTTCGCGGTGTCGCCGCGGTAGGTCTCGGGGGCGTGCATGCCGAGCTTGAGCGTGTCCGCGTCGAGCTCTTCATCGGCGGCGAAGGGCGAGACCGACCACCACATCATGTCCAGCTCGCGCGCCCGGTCCCGTACGTCCGCGATGGACCACAGGGAGGCCGCGCCGACGTCGATGGGCGCCTCGCCGCCACCCGCGGTGGCCGCCCAGGAGGCCTGGAGGAACTCCTGCGAGGTCGCCACAAGATCCGCGGCCCGCGTCCGCACCCGCTCCGGGTCGCATACGACGGCCATGGAGCCCTTGGGCAGGACGTCGAGCAGCAGTTCCATGTCGTCGACGAGCACCGGGGCGAGGGACTCCATGCCCTCCACCGCGATCCCCTCGGCGATCTTGCCGAGCAGTTCCCCCAGCTCGGGGTGGGCCTCGGCGAGGGCCGCGGCCCGTTCCCGTACCTGGCCGGTGAGCAGCAGCTCGCGGCAGGGCGGCGCCCACAGCCCGTGCTCGGCGACTTCGAGGGACCGCTGGTCGGCGACCTTGAAGTACCGGATCTCCTCGATGTCGTCGCCCCAGAACTCCACCCGGAGGGGGTGCTCCTCGGTGGGCGGGAAGACGTCGAGGATGCCACCGCGTACGGCGAACTCGCCCCGCTTCTCGACCAGCTCGACGCGCGAGTACGCGGCGGCGGCCAGCGCCTCGACGACGGTGTTGAGATCGGCCGTACGACCGGTCCGCAGCGCCACCGGCTCCAGGTCGCCGAGCCCCTTGACCTGCGGCTGGAGTACGGAACGCACGGGCGCCACGACGACGGAGACCGGGCCGGTCTCCGGGTCGTCGGTGGTGGGGTGGGCGAGGCGGCGCAGTACGGCGAGGCGGCGGCCGACGGTGTCGCTGCGCGGCGAGAGTCGCTCGTGCGGGAGGGTCTCCCAGGCCGGGTACTCGGCGACCGAGTCCGCCGGCAGCAGGGACCTCAGGGCGGCGGCGAGATCCTCGGCCTCCCGGCCGGTCGCGGTCACGGCCAGCACCGGGCGCCCGGCCTCCCGGGCCAGCGCGGCCACGGCGAAGGGGCGCGCGGCGGGCGGTCCGACCAGGTCGACATGCATCCGGTTGCCGCCGCCGGCGGCCTTGACCGCTTCCGCGAGGGCGGCGTCCTTGACGACGACGTCGAGCAGACCGTGCAGGCTCATGAGGGGGCTTTCGTGAGGGGTTCGTCAGGGGTGGGCAACGCGAACACCCGGCCTCGTACGACGGGCCGGGGGGTCTCCAGCGTACGTCGCCGCGCCCGCCCGTGCGGTGCCTGTGGACAACGCCCGCCCCGCCGCCCCCGGGCGCCACTCGCACGGTGATCCGGGTCGGTGATCTCAGGTGGTGAACTCACGCGGGTCGTACGCGACCATGGCGAGCCGTCCCGGGGCGGTCCAGCCCAACGCGGAGCCGAGCGGGTTGGTGACCTCGCGGCGGCCGATGACCTCGATGCCGGTGTCGGCCGTACCCATCCACAGGGCGCCCTCCTCCGTGGAGGCGAACCAGCACGGTCCGCCGGAGTAGGCACCCCAGACAGTGTTGAAGTTGAAGGCCTGCGGCCGGGCGCTGTCGATGATCAGATTGGCCCGGTCCCGGAGTTCGAACGTCCAGTTCTTCCGGTCCAGCGTGTAGTGCCAGAGGTTGGAGTCCGACGGGCCGACGGAACAGTTGGCGACCAGGAGCGCTCCGTCGCGTACCCCGAGGTCGTTGATGCCCCGCTGCGCCTCGGGGTTGAAGACCCGCTGGGACAGGATCTCGCCGGACGGGATCTCCACCACGCAGACGTAACCGTCCTCGGAGCCCGTGACCACCCGGGCCACCCGGGGCGAGTCCGTCACCTTGTCGACGGCGTTGATGTCGTGCAGCCCCCAGGGGTTGACCGGCGTGGGATTCCGCAGGTCCACCGAGCGCAGGAAGGTCAGCCGGCGCCGCTCCGGGTCGTGGGCCCACACGGAGAGGAAACCGCTGCTGTGCCCCACGGCCAGGCTCCCGGTGGCACCGGCACGGACCGCGTATCCGCTGGTGGCAGCCCCTAGGGAGGGGTCGTGGGCGAACGTACCCACCAGTGCGAGACCACTCCAGTCGTCACCGGGGGCCTGCCAGAGCGCCACCGAACGGTCGTCGTTGGAGGAGACGAGCGACCGGCCCGGGAGCCGCGCCACCATCCGCACCCCCTGTGCCGCCGGGCTGTTGACGGACCGGTTGATGAGCGGACCGTCGGTGACGGACGTCGTGAACCCGAAGACGCGCAGGGTGCCGTCCCAGCAGCCCACCGCGAAATGGTCGGCGTCCAGCCAGGCCAGCGACTGGGCCATGCTGTAGCGGACCCCGGAGTCGGTGATCGGTAGATCCATCTCCGGCCCGAGCAGTTCCTGCCGTGAGCGCAGCACGGCCGGCATCGGCTGCGCCACGGACGCTGTGCTCTCCACGTTGCCCAAGCTGTCCACGCCCCCCATTTACCCACGAACCCCGCCCCCGTCCCGGACACGGCAGGCGGCGGCCCCGGTGAGCATCGAGCACGCTCACCTCTTGCCCGCACTGCCTGCGGCAACGGGGGGGCAGGCGGCCGAAGAGGATCTTCA
>NZ_JBSFDA010000151.1:0-24942 GCF_053593675.1 Streptomyces sp. NPDC002156
GGACTCGTCGAAGAAGACCTTGGGGAAGATCAGGGCGGCCGCGCTGCCGTAGATGAAGAAGTCGTAGTACACCAGGGGGCGCTCCTCTCTGACTGGCCGAGGGGGGCTCAGGCCAGCAGATCCAGGCAGTCGAACGAGGTGCCCGGGCTGAGGAATGCCGTGCCGCTCGAACCACTGACGATGCTGATCTTCAGGACGTTGTACTGGCTCACGTCCGTCTTCCACGCACTACTAGGGACGCTGTAGGTGAACGAACGGTTGTTCCCCCGGTACGAACCCGTGGTGAGTGAACGCGTCGAGGGCTGCGCGGGTGCCGCGGGGATGGCCGACACCCAGTCGTTCACCGTGACGCGCGGGCGCCCGTTGGAGAAGGCGTCCGTCACGCCGATGCGCAGGGTGTGCGCGGCGGCGGCCTGGGCGGCCGTCAGCTTGAAGTACACGAGGATGCCGTCGTTGACGCCGTTCCACATGTACGCCGGGAAGCTCGCCGACGCGGCCTCCGAGCCTCCGCCGATCGTCACGTTCCCCGTCCACTTCGCCGCGCGGGCGTCGGACGGGTGCGCGTACGTCATCAGCTCGGCGTTCTTGAACTCGCCGGGTGTGCCGTCCCAGTCGCCGAGCCGCCAGATCGTCTTCGCGGCGGACGGGTCCCCGGTGACGGTGATGCTGTTCAGCGCGGTCGCGCCGCCCGCCTGCACCGTCACCGACCGTGTGTGCACGGCCAGTTCACCCTTGAACACGGTCAGCGTGTACGTCCCCGGCAGCATCCCCTTGCAGGAGAACGCACCGGTACCCGAGGCGGCCCTCGCCCAGTACTGGGCGTCGTCGTTCGCGAAGCCCACGGTGTACGGGTACTTCGCGTCCATCCCCTTGATGCCGACGCCGGCCACCTTGCCGCGTCCGGCCGCCCCCACCCAGCCCGTGATGCCGAGCCCGTCCACCCAGGAGGTGTCCAGGTTGGCCGCGGAGAGGGAGGAGGAGGGGGCGCCGCCGTCCGTGAAGGCGAGGACGTACGGACCCTGCAAGCCGAAACGTTCCTTCTCCGTCTGGGCCTGGTTGTAGTGCAGGATCTCGTACAGCCCCGCGCCCTTGTCGTTCGAGTGGCGCAGCAGCGAACGGTAGAACGGGCCGCCGGACGCCTTCTCGTGGTTGGAGCGCACGATCCACAGACCGACCGAACCGGTGGTGAAGCCGATGTGGTCGTAGTCGATGACCCGCTTGCCCGAGTAGTGCTTGGAGTGCGTGGTGCCGTCCGCGCGCTGCCAGACGTCCCCGGCCTCGATGACCTTGTCGGAGGCCTCGATCCAGGAGTCCGACCCCTCGTTCGGGAACAGCCCCGGCTTGAGGCGGACGAGGAAACGGGTCGCCGTGAAGGAGGCGTCCGCCTTGTTCGTCCACAGGTAGACGTTGTTCTGGCCGCTGCGCGCCGCATACCCCTGGGTGATCGCCCCGTGCACGACCTTGACCAGGATCGTCGAGCCCGACTGCTTCACGGTCACTGTGGACGCGCCGAGCCCCGACTCGACGTGCGAGTGCTTTCCGCCGTACCCCTCGTACTCCTTGCCCCGGTAGACAAGCGACGTGAGGTCGCCGGTCGACTTCGAGACCTTGAAGACGAGTGAGGCTCCCGTGTTGATCACATAGTTGGAGCCGTCGTCGGTGTGGCCGAAACCAGCCGCCGACGCGGACGACAGCAGACCGCTGCCGGCCGCCACCGCCGCGCCCGTACCGGCCACGCCGACCGCGGAAGCGGCCAGTAGCCTGCGGCGACTGAGGTGTCTCTTGTGGGTGCTCAAGGGTCCTGGCTCCGTCGTACTTGAAGACTCACTTACTTGTACGTGATGTCAGATGGCGAGAACTTGCAGGTGGTTCCGTCGGCGCCGCTGCCGATCTCGGTCGGCTCCTTGCCGGTGTTGTTGCCGTTGAAGCGCACGCACGGCTTGATCTTCTTCTTGGTGTCGCCGTAGATACGGATCTTGCTCAGCGTCGCCGTGTCCCCGTAGTTCGCGTTCACGCCGACCAGCACCTTGCCCGGCGCGGTCGCGTCGATGTCGCTGATCACGATCGTGCGCTTGAACTGCGTCTTGCAGTTGCCGCAGGAGCGCACCAGCTTGCCGAAGTTCTCGACGTGGAAGCCGGTGATGCTGAGCTTGCCGGCCCCGTTGAACTGGAACACCTTGTCGGAGGCCGACTTCGCGCCGCCGCCGACCACCTTGTACACGGCCGTCGACTTCTTGCTCTTGAAGCTGGCGGCGTCCTCGCCGACGTCCAGCCACCACACGTTCTCCAGCGTGCAGGAGCCGGTGCAGTGGACGCCGTCCGCGCCCGGCGTACCGATGATCACGTTCTTGAGGACCGCGCCGTCCGCCAGCTCGAAGATCGGGTCCTGGCCCTCGTCCTGGCTGGCGTTGCCGAGCGCGCCGCTGCCGAAGAACTTCTGCAGCTTGCCGTCGTACGTGCCCGACACCTTGATCGACGACGACACGGCCTTGCTGCCCTTGGCCGTCGGCCAGGTGGCGGCGGCACCGGCGGACGACATCAGCGTCGTCGTCAGGATCGCTCCGGCCGTGAGGCCGAGGGCGGCGGCGCCGCCGATCACGGCACGCCGGCCGGTGACCCGACGACGGTGCCGGACGCGCTGTTCAACTGGTGCAGTCATGAACCGTGTTCCTTGGGTGGTGAGGAGATGTGTGCGTCTCCTGGTCGCCACCCGTGCGGAAAGGGTTGCCGAGTCTGCTGAATTTCTTTACGAGTTGGTACTAGCGCTTCACGAATCGCCGTCGTCGGACTCGTCGTTGCCGTCCTGGCCTGCGAAGTCGCCCTTCACGGCGTGCTGTTGACCCGCCGCCTTCGTCTTCGCCGTCACCGTGTACGAGTCGTCCTTCGCGTCCCGGCCACCGCGCGTGTGGTCGTACTGGCCCGCGAAGACCCACTCGCCCGGCCAGACCGTGTGGCCCTCCTTGAGCACCCATGTGTAGACCAGGAAGCCGTCCTTCTCGGCGACCGTCAGCGCGAAGTCGTCCTCCGGGGCCGACCGCCAGGCACCCGCGGAGGTGACCCCGCCGGTCTGGGCGACCTTCAACTCGACCGTGACCGCGGTGAGTTCCTCGGACGTCTTGATGGTGACGTTGCTCTGCGCCCAGAAGTCGTTGCTGTGCGGATCGACCGAACCGTCCGACCACAGCGGCCCGTCCTCGCTGCCCTCGGCAGCCGGGGCCGCCGCCGTGTTCGAGGCCTTCGGGGTCGGAGTGGGCGTCGGGGTAGGCGTCGAACTCGGCTCCTCGTCCTGGGCGTTGCCGTCCGACGGCTCCGGGGCCGGGACGATCGGCGCGCGGCTCGTCGCGTCCGGCGACGGGGTCGGCAGGGGCGAGACCGAGACGGTCGGATCGGCCGGGGTCTCGTCGCTCTTCACCACCGAGGCCAGCGCGTACCCGCCCATCGCAAGAATCCCGGAGACCGCGGCGGTCGCACCGGCGACCCGTGCCCAGCCCAGCAGCGGAGGGAGCGTGGCCCGGCGACGGGTGCGCTTCTCCTCGGGGCCGGCGGCCATACCGCGCTCGACCCGCGCGAGGATGCGCGCGCGGTCGGGCTCGTACGCCTCGGCCGCCTCGCGCAGCCCGGCACGCAGCTCGTCGTGCGGCGTCCTCATCGGTTCGTTCCTCCCGCTCCGCCAGGGGTACGCACAGGGGTACGCATTCGAAGCGGGGCCTCGTCGGTGCCAAGGAGCCGCTGCAGTTCGGCCATTCCCTTGGACGTCTGGCTCTTCACCGTACCGACAGTAACTCCCAGCGCGAGCGCGGTGTCCTTCTCCGAGAGGTCGAAAGCGTGCCGAAGCACCACACATGCCCGCTTACGGAACGGCAGCCGACGCAAGGCCTCCTGGACATCTATGACGCCAGGTATGTCGGGATTCTCCGTCTTCTCTTCTCTCTGCGACCAGAACAGGGTGATTCTCCGGCGCTCCCGAACCGCGCTGCGGATACGGGTCTTGGCGAGATTCGCCACCACGCCCCGCGCGTACGCCACCGGATGATCGGCGGCTCGCACCCGGTCCCAGCGGTGCCACAGCGCGAGCAACGCGTCGGCCGCCAGGTCGTCGGCGGCGTCCGCCTCACCCGTCAGCAGGTGGGCCAGGCGCGCGAGTTCGGCGTAGTGCCGCTCGAAGAAGGCATGGAACTCGACGGAGGCTGCGTCGTCGACAACAGTGCCCACGGGCGACCTCTCCCCCTTAGATTCGCTGAGTTTTCCCTGGCCAGCGGCGGCTGCCGACCGAAGCCGGGCGTCTGCGTATACGGCCACTGTGGTGCGCCGGTGAAGAGGTGGTGATCGTTTGGCGCGAGAGCCGAGAGAGTATCAGGCATGCGCACGGCCCTTCGAGTGTCGTACGACAGGTCGAGCCCGATTCTGTAACACGGAGAAAACCTGAAAACCGTTCAACACAGGAACAATCCAGCCAGCATCCGCACACAGATCATTCAGGCAACGAGGAGTAACCGCCATGTCCGAACCACAGAAGGTGGCTGACCGGCCGGGCACCGCGCCCCCCGCGGCGAACAGCGTCGACAGCTTCTTCAAGATCTCCGAGCGGGGATCCACCTTCGCCCGTGAGATACGCGGCGGCTTCGCCACGTTCTTCACGATGGCCTACATCCTTGTCCTGAATCCCATCATCCTGGGCAGCGCCAAGGACAAGTTCGGGCACCAGCTCGACAGCGTCCAGCTCGTCACCGCCACCGCCCTGGTGGCCGCGGTGATGACGATCATCATGGGCGTCGGTGGCAACCTCCCGCTCGCGCTCGCCGCGGGCCTCGGCCTCAACGCGGTGGTCGCCTTCCAGATCGCCCCGCTGATGAGCTGGGACGACGCGATGGGCCTGGTCGTCCTGGAGGGCCTGCTGATCTGCGTCCTTGTGGTGACCGGCCTCAGAGAAGCGATCATGCACGCGATCCCGGGGCCGCTCAAGGCGGCGATCGGCGTGGGCATCGGCCTGTTCATCGCCTTCATCGGCTTCGTCGACGCCGGCTTCGTCACCCGTATCCCGGACATCGCGAGCACGACGGTCCCGGTGCAGCTCGGCGGCACCGGCACGCTCAGCGGCTGGCCCGTCCTGGTCTTCTGTCTCGGCGTCCTGCTGACCATCGGCCTCATCGCGCGCAAGGTGAAGGGCGCGATCCTGATCAGCATCGTCACGATGACGCTCGTCGCGCTGATCATCAACTCGATCGCCGACGTCAAGAGCTGGGGCCTCACCACCCCGGCCTGGCCCGACAAGATCGCGGACACCCCCGACTTCGGGCTGATCGGCGACTTCAGCCTGTTCGGCGCGTTCGGCGAGACCACGGTGATCACCGTCGTCCTGCTGATCTTCACCCTGATCCTGTCGGACTTCTTCGACACCATGGGCACGGTCGTCGGCATCACCGCCGAAGCCGGCCTGCTGGACAAGGACGGCAACGTCCCCAACCTCGGCCGCGTGCTCCTCATCGACGGCGCGGCCGCGGTGGCGGGCGGCGCGAGTTCGTCCTCTTCGGCGACCTCGTACATCGAGTCGGCGGCTGGCGTCGGCGAGGGCGCGCGCACCGGCTTCGCCAACCTGATCACCGGCGGCCTGTTCGCCTGCGCGCTCTTCCTGACCCCGATCCTCACGATCGTCCCGATGCAGGCCGCCGCCCCCGCCCTGGTCGCGGTCGGCTTCCTGATGATGACCCAGGTCAAGCACATCGACTGGGACAAGTACGAGATCGCCATCCCCGCGTTCCTGACGATCGCCGTGATGCCCTTCACGTACTCCATCACCAACGGCATCGGCGCCGGCTTCCTGTCCTACGTCCTCATCAAGACGGTCGTGGGCAAGGCCAAGGAGGTCCACTGGCTCCTGTGGGGCACGAGCGCCCTGTTCCTGATCTACTTCGCGATCGACCCGATTCAGCAGCTTTTCGGTACGAAGTAGGTTCCGGTTGCGGTCACCCGCGCCCCAAAGGGGCGCGGGGAACTGCGCGATCAGCCACAACGGCGCGGCAGCCGAAGTACTCAGTCCTTCAAAGCCGCACTCATCATCGCCTTGGCAACGGGCGCTGCGAGTCCATTCCCGCTCACCTCGGAGCGAGCCGCCCCGGACTGTTCAACCAACACGGTCACGGCAACTTCCTTGCCGTTCGAATCAGACTTCGCATATGACGTGAACCATGCATACGGCGTCTGACTGTTGTTCTCCCCATGCTGAGCAGTACCCGTCTTACCCCCCACCGTCGCCCCGGAAATCTGCGCATTCGTCCCCGTACCGTCGGAGACAACCGTCTGCATCGCCGACTGCAACTGCTCAGCAGTCCCCGAGCTGATGACCTCCTTGGTCGACGCCGAACTGTCGAGGTCCTCCAACGCATCCCCGCCGGAGGTAACCACCTGCGACACCATGTGCGGCGACACCAACTTGCCGCCGTTGGCTATCGCAGCCGACACCATCGCCATCTGCAACGGCGTCGCGGTGACATCGAACTGCCCGATCCCCGTCAGCGCGGTCTGCGACTTCTCCATGTCCGACGGGTACACGCTCGGATACGCCCGCACCGGCACGTCCTGCGACTCGTCGTTGAAGCCGAACTTCTCCGCCATCGCCTTCACCTTGTCCTGCCCGAGGTCGACGGCCATCTTCGCGAAGACGTTGTTGCAGGAGTACTGGAGCGCGACCCGGATCGTCGCGTTCTCACAGGGCGCGTTCGGGTTCTCGTTCGACAGCTCACGCGTCGTACCCGGCAGCGTGTACGGGTCCGGGCTGTCCGTACGGTCGTCCACCGACCCGTACAGCCCGTCCTCCAGAGCCGCCGCCGCGACCACAAGCTTGAACGTCGAACCCGGCGGCAGCGGCTGCCGTATCGCCCGGTTGACCAGCGGTTTGTCGGGGTCCTTGTTAAGCGCGGTCCACGCGTCGCCGTCGCTCGCCCCGGTGATCGTCGACGGGTCGTACGACGGCGTGGAGACCATGGCGAGGATCCTGCCGGTCTTCGGGTCGATGGCGACGGCGGCGCCCTTCTTGTCACCGAGCGCCGCGTAGGCAGCCTTCTGCACGTCCGGGTCGATCGTCGTGATCACGTTCCCCGGGGAGGCGTGCTCGTTGGTGACCGTGTCCATGACGGTCGTCAGTCTGCTGTCCGAGCCGTCGAGGATGTTTTTGTAAATACCCTCCAACTGCGTCGGCGCGAACAGGGGCGAGCTGTATCCGGTCACGGCCGCGTAGAGCTTGCCGTCCGTGTACGTCCGCTGGTACTTGAGATCCCCGCTGCTCGTCTCCTTGGAGCCGGTGACCGACTCGCCGGCCACGATGATGTTCCCGAGCGGGTTCGCGTACAACGCGATCGCGTTCCGCCGGTTCTTGCTGTCGTCCGCGAGCGCCTGGCCGTCGTAGAACTGCACCCAAGTCGCCCTGACCAGCAGGGAGAGCACGAGCAGCAGTGAGAAGACGGAGGCGCGCCTGATCGTCCTGTTCATCTCTCTCAAGGACGAACGGCACTGGACGGCGCGTTCCCCGCCGCCCGATTTCTCATGGGCTGTTCATGGAGACCCTTAGGGGTTCAGGCCTCCAGCGTCAGCACGACCTCGTCGATCTCCGTGCGGCGGGCGTTCGCGTACCCCCGGTCGTGCCCCGAGACGCGGAAACCGCACTTCTCCAGGACCCGCAGCGAGCCCGCGTTGTCGGCGGCGGCACGCGCGTGCAGCGGGCGTTCCGGGACGGCTGCCAGGAGGGCGCGCAGGGCGGCCGTCGCGATACCGCGCCCCCAGTAGGCGCGGTCGATCCAGTACGTCACCTCGCGCTCGCCCGGTTCGCCGTACACCGCCGCGCTGCCCACCACGTCACCGTCGACGAGGACCGTGCGGTTCAGTACGTCCGGTGCGGCACGGATCCGCCCCCAGTGGGCGTCGAAGGCGTCCCGGTCGGTCGGGTCCTTCGCCGTGAACGCGGCCATCCACAGCGACTCGGGGTCGTTGGTCTGCCGGAAGAAGACGGGCAGGTCACTGTCGTGCACCTCGCGGAGTTCCACGTCCGTGGAAGCCGAATACCGCATCGCTCAGAGCCTCCGGGTGGCGAGTGTCAGCCGGTCGCGGGCGTCGAACAGGGCGTCCTTGACCATCTGTTCGTGGGCCGGGGTGAGTCGGGCGACCGGCACCGAGCAGCTGATCGCGTCCCGCGCGGGGGTGCGGTACGGGATCGCCACGCCGAAGCAGCGCAGCCCCAGCGTGTTCTCCTCGCGGTCCACCGCGAAGCCCTGCTCGCGCACCAGACGCAGCTCCTCGATGAGCTTCTCCCGGTCGGTGATCGTGTGCTCGGTCAGCGCGGGCAGCGTCTCCGGGAGCAGCTTGCGGACCTGCTCGTCGGTGTGGGTGGCCAGCAGCGCCTTGCCGAGGGAGGTCGAGTGGGCGGGCAGCCGGCGGCCGACGCGGGTGAAGGGGCGCAGATAGTGCTGCGACTGGCGGGTGGCGAGGTAGACGACGTTCGTACCGTCGAGCCGGGCCAGGTGGATGGTCTCCGTCGTGTCGTCGGAGAGCCGGTCCAGGGTCGGGCGGGCCACCGCGACGACCTCGTCGCCGTCGATGTACGACGTACCGACAAGCAGTGCCCGTACGCCGATGCCGTACCGCGTGCCCGTGGCGTCCGTCTCCACCCAGCCGAGGTCGACAAGAGTGCGCAGCAACATGTAGAGACTGGACTTGGGGTAACCGACGGCCTCCTGGACCGCCGCCAGGGAGTGCATGCCGGGACGTCCGGCGAAGTATTCCAGCAGTTCAACGGTCCGTACCGCGGACTTGACCTGCGCCCCGCCGCCTGTCTCGGCTGCCGACATCGCCCTTGACCCCTTCGTTCGACGGGAAATAGTCTCCAACAGCATATTCATCATCAGAGACGCTGTTCAGCATATCGAACGCGCCTGGTGAATGACGCGGGAATGCACATCACAAACGGCATCACAAAACGGCATCACCAATGGCAACACAATCTGGAGGGACCCCCGGTGGCAGCAGCACCAGTCTGGAGTGTCGACCCCCGTACCGGGAAGCAGCGGGAGCAGGTCGCGGTCGAGGCCACAGCCCAGGAGGTGGACGCCGCCGTCCGCGCGGCGCACGCCGCCCGCCCGGCCCTCGCCGACCGCACGGTCCGTGCGGCCTTCCTGCGCAGCGCCGCCGAGCAGCTCGAAGCGGCCAAGGACCACCTCGTCGAGGCCGCCGACGCGGAGACCGCGCTCGGCCCGGTCCGGCTGACCGGCGAACTCGCCCGCACCTGCTACCAGCTGCGGGCCTTCGCGGACATCGTCGACGAGGGCGCCTTCCTCGACGTCGTCATCAACCACCCCGACGACACCGCGACCCCGCCGATCCCGGACCTGCGCCGCTACAAGGTCCCGCTGGGCGTCGTCGCCGTCTACTCGGCCTCCAACTTCCCCTTCGCCTTCTCCGTCCCCGGCGGCGACACCGCGAGCGCGCTCGCGGCCGGCTGCCCGGTCGTCGTCAAGGCCCACCCGGACCACCCGGGCCTGTCCGAGCTGGTCGCGTCCGTCCTGCGCCGGGCCGCGGCCCAGCACGACATCCCCGAGGGTGTTCTCGGCCTGGTCCACGGCTTCGAGGCGGGCGTCGAGCTGGTCAAGCACCCGCTGGTCGCGGCGGCCGGCTTCACCGGTTCCGTACGCGGCGGACGTGCCCTCTTCGACGCGGCGGCGGCCCGGCCGACGCCGATCCCGTTCCACGGCGAGCTGGGCTCCCTGAACCCGGTGGTGATCACGGAGGCTGCCGCCGCCGAGCGCGCCGAGGCGATCGGTACGGGGCTCGCGGGCTCCATGACGCTGGGCGTCGGCCAGTTCTGTGTGAAGCCGGGTCTGGTGCTGGCGCCGGAGGGCGCGGCGGGCGACCGCCTGCTGAAGTCCCTCACGGACGCCGTGAGCAACACGGACGCCGGTGTCCTCCTGGACCACCGGATGCGCGACAACTTCGTCGCGGGGGTCGCCGAGCGCGCCGAGCTGCCCGAGGTCGAGTCCCCGGTGACGCCGGGCTCGGGCGGCGAGCACACGGTCAGCGCGGGGTTCCTCACGGTGGCGGCGGAGAAGCTGGTGTCGGAGGGGGCGTACGACCTGCTCCTGGAGGAGTGCTTCGGGCCGGTCACCGTCGTGGCCCGCTACGCGGACGACGCCGAAGCGAACGCCGTTCTCTCACGGCTGCCGGGGAATCTGACGGCGACGGTTCACCTCTCGGCCGAGGAGGCCGCGGGGGAGGGGCGTGGGGCGGAGATCCTGGCCGAGCTGACGCCGCTCGCGGGGCGAGTGCTGGTGAACGCGTGGCCGACCGGGGTTGCTGTGGCCGCGGCCCAGCATCACGGGGGGCCGTACCCGGCCACGACGTCCACGTCGACGTCGGTCGGCGGGACGGCTGTTGAGCGGTGGCTGCGGCCGGTGGCTTACCAGAACACGCCTGTTGCGCTGTTGCCGGTGGAGCTGCGGGACGAGAATTCGCTGGGGCTGCCTCGGCGTTTCAATGGTCGTCTGGAGCGCTAGCGTCGTTGGGGTGCGGTGGATTTCGCGGCTGCGGGCCCGTTGTGGCTTGTCGCGCAGTTCCCCGCGCCCCTGTCGGGGCGCCCATCGCACCCTGCGATAATCAGGCAATGGACTTGGAGCTTTCCCCGCTGCCCTTTTCTCTCCGTACTTATGGGCCCGATGGACACTGGTCCTTCGAGGACGGGGTGCTCACCGGGTGGGCCGGGCCCCGGCAGGACCGGTTCGTGCCGCCCACCGGGGAGGCGTTGGATCCCGCTGCCGATGCGCCGCGGCTGCTGGGTGCGCCGCACGGGGACTTTCAGCTGATCGCACGGGTCACGGTGGGGTTCGCGGCCTCCTTCGATGCCGGGGTGCTGTACGTCCACGTGGGCGAACGGGCCTGGGCCAAGCTCTGTCTGGAGTACTCCCCGGATGTGGCCACCGTCTGCACGGTGGTCACCCGGGGACACTCCGACGACGCCAACTCCTTCACCGTGGACGGCAGTTCGGTCTGGCTCCGGATCAGCCGCACCGGCCGGGCCTTCGCCTTCCACGCCTCCCGCGACGGCGAGAAGTGGACCTTCATCCGCCTGTTCACCCTCGGCGACGAGAAGGAGACGGACGCGGCCCTGGTCGGCTTCATGACCCAGTCCCCGATGGGGGAGGGGTGCGTCGTGACGTACGACCACATCGAGTTCCGCCCGGAGTGGCCGAAGGATCTGCGGGACGGCAGCTGAGCGCTGCGCTGGGCTTGGGCGGGGCGCCATCGGGGTGCGGGGTCAGGTTGTCGGGCGGGTGCGGGTGGGTGGGGGCTGGTCGCGCAGTTCCCCGCGCCCCTGGGTTGGCGCAGGAACCCCCGGACCGGCCTGCAGGCCGCGTACGGCGGGAAGGGGACGGGGTGGGGGGTGTCCGCCCGCAGCGGCCGGCGTCCAGCACCGGCCAGCTTTACAAGAGACGGAACCGCCGGACCGAGGACGGATACCCCCCACCCCGGCACCGACTCACCCACTACCCGTAGGCGCTGCACAAGCCCCCACCGGGTCCGCACATGCGCCGCAGGCACCCCGGGACCCGGGAATGATCCACGCTGCTTGAACGTTCATCCACTCAGCGGAGGGAGTCTCCGCACCCTCATCCGTACCCGTACGACCTGGAGAGCCGAAGACATGCGCGTCGAGATCTGGAGCGACATCGCCTGCCCCTGGTGCTACGTCGGCAAGGCCCGCTTCGAGAAGGCGCTGGGCGCCTTTCCGCACCGGGACGGGGTCGAGGTGGTGCACCGGTCGTTCGAGCTGGACCCGGGGCGTGCCAAGGGTGACATCCAGCCCGTGCTCAAGATGCTCACCAAGAAGTACGGCATGAGCGAGGCGCAGGCGCAGGCCGGTGAGGAGAACCTGGGGGCGCAGGCCGCCGCCGAGGGGCTCGCCTACCGGACCCGGGACCGTGATCACGGCAACACCTTCGACATGCACCGGCTGCTCCACCTCGCCAAGGACAAGGGGCGCCAGGACGAGCTGATCCAGCTCTTCTACCAGGCCAACTTCGCCGAGGAGCAGTCCGTCTTCGGTGACGACGAGCGGCTCGTGGAGCTGGCCGTCGCCGCCGGGCTCGACGCCGACGACGCCCGGGGCGTACTCGCCGACCCGGACGCGTACGCCGACGCCGTGCGCGCCGACGAGCGCGAGGCCGCCGAACTGGGCGCCAATGGCGTGCCGTTCTTCGTCCTCGACCGGAAGTACGGCGTCTCCGGCGCCCAGCCCGCCGAGGTCTTCGCCCAGGCGCTCACCCAGGCGTGGGGCGAGCGACCCGCACCCCTCAAGATCGTCCAGGCGGAGGACGACGGCGCCGAGGTCTGCGGACCCGACGGGTGCGCCGTACCCCAGAAGTAGCACTGGCCGGGAAACCGCAGGTCAGGGTCTATCTATAAGCGGTGCTTCGCGGTGCCGTGCAGAAATCGGCGATGGACGAGCAGATCTTCGGGCCGCACAGTGGTCCCATGGAGACCTTCGCGCAAGCCTCGACATCCGAGAACCTCCGCAACCTCGTCCGTGCCGAGTTCGCTCCGAAGAACACCTATCTGAACACCGCGAGCACCGGCCTCCTCCCGGCCCGCTCGGTGGCCGCCATGCACGCCGCCGTGCAGTCCGTGGCCGACGGCCGGTCGCAGGACATGTTCGCCGACGTGGAGGCCGCGCGCTCCGCCTTCGCGCGGATCGTCGGGGTCTCCGACCGCAGGGTCGCGGCCGGCGCCTCGGTCGCCGTCTACAGTGGGCTGATCGCCGCCTCGCTGCCCGCGGGCGCCGAAGTCCTCACCGCCGAGGACGACTTCACCTCCGTCCTCAACCCGTTCCACGTCCGCGGCGACCTGAAGGTCCGGACCGTGCCCCTGGAACGGATCCCCGAGTCCGTCCGGTCCGGCACCGCGCTGGTCGCCGTCAGCGCCGCCCAGTCCGCCGACGGCCGCATCCTCGACCTGCCGGCACTCCGCGAGGCCGCACGCGAACACGGCGCCCGTACGTACGTCGACGCGTCCCAGGCCACCGGCTGGCTGCCCGTCGACGCGGACGCCTACGACTACGTCTCCTCCGTCGCCTTCAAGTGGCTCGTCTGCCCGCGAGGCGTGGCCTTCCTCGTCGTACCGGAGGACCTGGGCGGACTGACACCCGTGTTCGCCGGCTGGGTCGCGGGCGAGGAACCCTGGGACAGCTGTTACGGCCCGGTGCGCGAACTCGCCCACTCCGCCCGGCGGTTCGACGAGAGCCCGAGCCTGTTCTCGTATACCGGCGCCCGCCACTCCCTCGCCCTCATCGAGGAGTTGGGCGTGGATGCCGTACGCGCCCATGACCTCGCCCTCGCCGACCGGTTCCGCGCCGGACTCGACAGGATCGGCCACCAGCCCGTACCCGCACCCGGCTCGGCCATCGTGTCCGTCCCGCAACTCGGCCACCTCCAGCCCGAGTTGAGCCGCGCCGGGGTCGAGGTCTCCGACCGGGCCGGAAACTTGCGCGCGGCCTTCCATCTCTACAACACGACGTCGGACGTCGACCGACTCCTGGACGTCCTGTCCGGCTGAACCGGCCGAACCGGTGGCGCGAGATCCCTCGGGGCGCTAGGAAGGGCACCAAGGGGTGGTGGTGCGGGTGGAGTCGACGCCAGACAGGACCGTCAGGTCCGTGAGACCGCCCGCCGACGCGGAACTGCATCGGCGGCTGGTGTACGGGGACGAGTCCGCGCTGGCCGAGGCGTACACGGCGTACGGCGGGCTGGTGCGCGCCGTCGCCGCACGCGTCACGCACAGCACGGCCGCCGCCGAGGACGTCGCCCAGGAGGTCTTCGCCCAGCTCTGGACCAGGCCGTACGCCTTCGACGCGCGCCGGGGCTCACTGCGCACCTGGCTGTCGATGCTCGCCCACCGGCGCGCCGTCGACTGGGTGCGCAGCGAGGCCCGGCACCGCAGGGACGCCCGCGCCGACGACTCCGCGCTGCACGCCATCCCGGACGCCTCACCCGGCCCCGACGAGACCGTCGTCCACCGCGAGCGCTCCCTGCAACTGCACACCGCCCTCGCCGAACTCCCGCAGCCACAAAGGGAAGTCGTCCACCTCGCCTACTTCGCCGGACGTACCTACCGGCAGGCCGCCGTCGAACTCGGCATCCCCGAGGGCACGGCCAAGACCCGCCTGCGCACAGCACTTCGTACCTTGGCGGAGACTTTGGCAGAGCCGCCCGACCCGGCACTGGAAAGAGGCGCATGATGGCAGTGACGGGCGAAGAAGGAGGTGCGGGGTGACCACGGATCATGAGGGTGTGCGGGAGTTGCTGGCCGCCTGGGCCTTCGGCGCCCTGCAACCGGGCGACGACCTGTCGGTCCGGCCGCATCTCGCTGAGTGCGACAACTGCGCGGCGGAGGCGGCACGGCTCCGGGAGACGGTACGGGCACTGGACGGGCCGCCGTCCGACGCGCCATGGGCAGGCGGCTCCCTGAACGGGGGCGCCGCCGTTCAGGTGCCGGAGACGGGCGGCGTGCTCGCCCTCGCCCTCCGCTCCCGCCGCCCGGCCTCCGCGCCCGGCATCGCCCCGCACGCCGCCCCCTACGCCGCCGCCGTCTCCGGGCTCCAGGCACTCCTGCGCGAACTGGACGGAGAGGACGGCAACAGGAACAGCGCCTGGGGTACGCCCGTCGTGCACGACTGGGACGTGCACGACACCGTCGCCCATCTGCTCGCCGCCGACGAGCCGCTGGCGCTGCGGCTCGGCCTGGACCCGAGCGTCCCCGGGGCGGCCTCGGGGGCCGAGGAGGACGCCGACTGGGCGGACGCCTGGGCCGTGCGCACCGCCGAGGTGATCGCCCACGAGCAGCGCCGCGAACCCGGGGAGACTGTCGCCGCCTGGGCCGCGCAGTCCGCCGCACTGCTGGCCACACCCGAGGCCCGCGACCCCGAACTGGCCTCCATCGCAACGACGTTGATGGGCGCCCGGCTGCCCGTCGCCGACCACTTCACGGTCCGCGCCTTCGAGGTGTGGATCCACACCGACGACATCGGCCGCGCCCTCGGCCTCGCCGTACCGCCACCGCCCGAACCGCACCTGTGGCGGCTCGTCCACCTGGCCGTCCGTATCCTCGGCACGGCCCTGGGGCCCGACGCGCCCCCGGTCCTCTTCGCCGTCACCGGCGGAGCGGAGGAGTGGGTCCTGGGTTCCGAGGACGAACCTGTACGGGCCGAACTCGTCCTGGACCCGGTCGACTTCTGCCTGCTGGTCGGCGGCCGCTACGCACCCGACGAGGTGCCGCGCGGCGAGACGGGCGACAGAGAGGCCGCACGCAACGTACTGGAGCGCGCGGCCGCCCTGTCGTGGCTCTGAGATCGTGGCTCTGAGTCCGAGCCACGCCGGGGTCACCTCACCGGCGTGAAATCCCTCGCCCCGATGAACTCAGGCCTGCGCACCGGTGCCGCGAACGGCTCCGCCGCCTCGTTCTCCACGCTGTTGAACACGATGAACACGTTGCTGCGCGGGAACGGCGTGATGTTGTCCCCGGAGCCGTGCATGCAGTTGCAGTCGAACCAGGTCGCCGAACCCGCCCTGCCCGTGAACAACTTGATGCCGTGCTCGTCGGCCAGCGAGGTCAGCGCCTCGTCGGACGGAGTGCCCGCGTCCTGCATCTGGAGCGACTTCTTGTAGTTGTCCTCGGGCGTCGCCCCCGCACAGCCGAGGAACGTGCGGTGCGAGCCCGGCATGATCATGAGGCCGCCGTTGGTGTCGAAGTTCTCGGTCAGCGCGATCGAGACGGACACTGTCCGCATGTTCGGCAGACCGTCCTCCGCGTGCCAGGTCTCGAAGTCGGAGTGCCAGTAGAAGCCGCCCGCCCCGAACCCCGGCTTGACGTTGATCCGCGACTGGTGGACGTACACGTCGGAGCCGAGCAGCTGCCGGGCCCGTCCGACGACCCGCTCGTCCCGTACGAGCTGTGCGAACACCTCGCTGATCCGGTGGACCTCGAAGACCGACCGGATCTCCTTGGACTTCGGCTCGATGATCGACCGTTCGTCGGCCCGTATCGCCGGATCGGTGATCAGCCGCTCCAACTCGGCCCGGTAGAGCGCGACTTCGTCGTCGTCGAGGAGCCGGTCGAGCGCCCGGAAGCCATCACGCTCGTACGCCATGAGGTCGGCCTCGGCGAACGGCCCGGGCGTGTCCGGCGCACCCCAGATGACCGGGTCCTGGCGGGGGACGGACACCTCGGCGGCGCCACGGGTGGGGTACAGGTCGGTCAGGGTGGACATGTCAGACCTCCTCGGGGTCGAAGTCGGGGTCGGGCTCGGTCAGCAGGGGATAGACGCCGTTCTCGTCGTGGTCCTCCCGGCCGGTGACCGGCGGGTTGAACACACAGACGCAGCGGAAGTCCTCCTTGACGCGCAGCGTGTGCCGCTCGTGCCCGTCGAGGAGGTACATGGTGCCGGGGGTGATCGTGTACGCCCGCCCGGTCTCGTCGTCGGTCAGCAGGGCCTCGCCCTCGACGCACACGACGGCCTCGACATGGTTGGCGTACCACATCGACGTCTTCGTGCCCGCGTACAGGACGGTCTCGTGGAGCGAGAAGCCGACCCGCTCCTTGGCGAGGACGATGCGTTTGCTCTCCCAGGTGCCGGAGGCGGCCCTCACATGCCGGTCGGTGCCTTCGATGTCCTTGAACGAACGGACGATCACGTGCTCAACAACCCCTTTCTCAGATTTCTCAGATTTCTCAGACGGGTTTTCTCAGCCGGCTTCTACGGTTTCGCGGACGGCCCGGGCCACGATCCGCAGCCCCTCGTCCAGTTCCTCGGGCGTGATCGTGAGCGCCGGCAGCAGCTTCATGACCTCGCCCTCCGGGCCGGACGTCTCGATGAGCAGCCCGAGTTCGAAGGCACGCCGCGCGACCCGCTCGGCGCGCGCCTTCTCGTGGAACTCCATGCCCCACACCAGCCCGCGGCCCCGGTACTCCTTGACGTCGGCGAGGTTCTCCTCGGTGATCGAGATCAGCGCCTCCTCGACCTGCTCACCACGGGCGCGGGTCTGCTTCTCCATGGCGGAGCCGTCGGCCCAGTACGTCTCCAGCGCGGCGGCGGCCGTCACGAACGCCGGGTTGTTGCCGCGGAACGTGCCGTTGTGCTCGCCCGGCTCCCAGATGTCCAGCTCGGGCCTGAACAGGCAGAGGGACATGGGGAGTCCGTAGCCGCTGATGGACTTCGACACGGTGACGATGTCGGGGACTATGCCCGCCTCCTCGAAGGAGAAGAAGGCGCCGGTCCGTCCGCAGCCCATCTGGATGTCGTCGACGATCAGCAGCATGTCCTGGCGTTCGCACAGCTCGGCCAGCGCCCGCAGCCACTCCGGGCGGGCGACGTTGATGCCGCCCTCACCCTGCACGGTCTCCACGATCACGGCGGCCGGCTTGTTGAGACCGGAGCCCTGGTCCTCCAACAGCCGCTCGAACCACAGGAAGTCGGGGACGGTCCCGTCGAAGTAGTTGTCGAACGGCATCGGCGTCCCGTGCACCAGCGGAATGCCCGCGCCGGCCCGCTTGAAGGCGTTGCCGGTCACGGCGAGCGACCCGAGGGACATGCCGTGGAAGGCGTTGGTGAAGGACACGATGGCCTCCCGCCCCTTCACCTTCCGCGCCAACTTCAGTGCCGCCTCTACGGCGTTGGTGCCCGTCGGGCCTGGGAACATGACCTTGTACGGTAGTTCACGGGGCCGGAGCACCAGTTCCTGGAAGGACTCCAGGAAGGCGCGCTTGGCGGCGGTCGACATGTCGAGCCCGTGGGTGACGCCGTCCCGTTCCAGATAGTCGATCAACGCCCGTTTGAGTACGGGGTTGTTGTGGCCGTAGTTGAGTGATCCGGCGCCCGCGAAGAAGTCGAGGTAGGCGTGGCCGTCCTCGTCGTACATACGGCTGCCCTGCGCACGGTCGAACACGGCGGGCCAGCTGCGGCAGTAGCTGCGGACCTCCGACTCGACGGTCTCGAAGACACTCAGGTCGGGCTGGGTGATGGTCACGGCGGTGAACTCCTTGGGGTGGGGGGGTGAGATCAGCCGGAGAGGGCGGAAGGATCGGCAGGATCGGCAGGATCCGAAGGGCTGGAGAGGGGGCCGATGCGGTACAGGACCTCGGGGTCGTGCGACCCGCTCTGTGGGAACAGACCCGCGTCGAACAGCACCTCGCGCTCGACGACGGCGTCATGGCGCTCTGCGAACGAGGTGAACAGCCGCTCCGAGGCGGTGTTGCCCGGCGTGATGGTGGTCTCGACGGCGGTGATCCCCTGCTGGCCGGCGACCCGCCGGGTCAGCCCGTCGAGCAGCGAGCCGGCGAGCCCGCGCCCCTGGTGGCCGGCGTCGACGGCGACCTGCCAGACGAGCAGGGTGTGCGGGAGGTCCGGCCGGACGTACCCGGTGACGAAGCCGACCGGCCGCCCCTCGGGGTCCCGGGCGACGGCCGAGGTGGCGGCGAAGTCCCGGCACCAGAGCAGATAGCTGTACGACGAGTTGAGGTCGAGAACTTTCGAGTCCCTGGCGATCCGCCACAGCTCGGCCCCGTCGGCCACCACCGGACGGTCGATTTGCAGGTCTGTCAGTACGGCACTCATGCAAATGCAACTTACCGAGTGGAAATCAAAAATGCATGGCCGTCAGTGGTTTTCTGTTGTTGGTTGAATCACACTCATTTAATTTGCTTGATTTGTTCGCAAAACCTTGTGTTTAGGTCGGGGAGAAGCGGGCAGAAGAACACGGGGAGCTGCTCTGAATTGAATTGCCGAATTTCGGCGAGAATTCACAGGGATTTCGCGACCGTTTGCCGGGCCCCCGCAACGTCCACCACGAGCCCCCGGTCCGCCAGCGCGGCGCCCAGTGCGACCAGACTCCCGAGCACCGCCTCGCGCGTCGCGTCGGCCCCGTAGTGGTTGACCCGGATCATCTCCTTGGCCAGCGCACCCCCGCCCGCCGCCAGTGGCAGCGTCGGATCGGCGGCCAGCGCGCTCGCCACCAGCTCCGAGGCGACGACCCCGGAGGGCGCCCGCAGGGTCGTGGCGACCGGCGCCGCGTCCTCGGCCTCGTACACATACGGCTCAAGACCGCCGCCCAGCGCGAGCACGCCCGCCCGGGTGGCCGCCGCCGCGGCGGTGTGCCGGGCGATCACCGCGTCGAGGCCAGCCGCCTCGATCCGCTCGACGCACGCCTCCAGCGCGAGCATCTCCAGTTGGGCGGGAGCGTGCAGGAGCGTCCGCCGGCCGCCGTCGATCCACCGCTCCTTCCAGTCGAGGAGCGAGAGGTACGACCGTCGCGGCGCCCCCGGATTCGCCGCCATCCGCGCCCACGCCCGCTCGCTCACCGACACCGCCGACACCCCGGCCGGCCCGCCCATCGCCTTCTGCGCCCCGATCGCACACAGGTCGACACCCCACGCGTCCGGCAGCACCGGCTCGGCGCCGACCGACGCGACGGCGTCGAGATAGAAGAGGGCGCCCTGTTCCCGTACCGCCTCGCCGATCTCCGCGACCGGGTTGGTGTTGCCGGTCGCCGCCTCCGCGTGCACCAGTGAGACGAAGTCGATCTCCGGGTGCTCGGCGAACGCCTCCCGGACCTGCGCGGCCGTGACCGCCGCGTGGAACGGCACCGCGAGGTCCACGACCGTCGCGCCGCAGTCCCGCAGCCAGTCGCCGAAGGTCTGCCCGTAGGGGCCCGTGATGATGTTGAGGGCCGTCGTGCCCGGACCCGCGGCACCCCTGATGGCACCTTCCAGCGGCAGCAGCGCCTCGCCCTGCATGATCACGACGTCCTGCTCGGTACCGAGCAACCGCGCCACGCGGTCCTCGATCGACGCGAAGCGGGCGGCCGTCAGGGGCGCCAGGTCCAGGAAGGGATGCGTGGTCATGGTGGTGCTCTCTTCGGATAGCGGGGTAGGTAAGCCGAGTCGAGACTAGGGCCTGCCCGGCCGGAGAGCTTCCTGATCCTCGGCCTGGCGGGATGAGAGGCCGAGTGGCCTCGAAACCACAGGTGGCACGGCACCACGACCATGGAAATGGTTTGAGAGAGTCAAATGTCTCCTTATAATCAGAACCCACAGTCCCCCCACAGGAGGTCCCCGTGAACACGGTGCTCGGACGACGGTCCCGCATCCTGGCCGCCACCACCGCGACGGCCGGGCTCCTGCTCGTGGCCGGCTGCTCCTCGGACGACGACGGCGGCAGCGCCGCGAAGACCGCCGCAGGCGGGGTCGAGGTCGTCAAGGCGGGGCAGCTGACCGTCTGCACCCACCTCCCTTATCCGCCCTTCCAGTCGGAGATCGACGGCAAGGTGCAGGGTTTCGACGTGGCGCTCGTCGACCTCGTCGCCAAGAACCTCGGCGTGAAGCAGGAGATCCTCGACACGCCGTTCGAGAACTTCAAGACGGGCGCCTTCCTCAACGCGGGACAGTGCGACCTCGGCGCCGCCGGTATGACCATCACCGAGGAACGCAAGAAGAACGTCGACTTCTCCGACCCCTACTTCGACGCCACGCAGGCCGTCCTCGTCGACAAGAAGAGCGGCATCACCTCCTTCGACGGCCTCAAGGGCAAGAAGGTGGGCGCCCAGGCACAGACGACCGGCGAGGACTACGCCAAGGAGAAGGGCTTCGACCCGGTCTCCTTCGAGTCCTCCGACGCCGTCCTCAACGGCCTGCGCACCGGACAGGTCGAGGCCGTGATCATCGACTACCCGGTCGTCCAGGGCTGGCTCAAGGACAAGGCCAACGCCGACGCCTTCCAGGTGGTGGACAACCTCAACACCGGTGAGCAGTACGGCTTCACGGTGAAGAAGGGCAACACCAAGCTGGTCGCCGCCCTCAACAAGGCGATCACGGACGCGAAGGCCGACGGCACGTACAAGAAGCTGTACGAGCAGTGGATCGGCCCGTACGACGAGTCCGCGGCGTCCGCGTCTCCGTCCGCGTCCTCATGAGCGACGACACGAAGCCGACGCCGACGCCCGAAGTGCAGCCCCGCAAGAAGGGGTTGACGAGGCGTCAGAAGCGGCGCCTGTCGCGCGGCATCCAGTACACGCTCTTCGGCGCGGTCTTGATCGCGTTCGCGGTCTCGGCCGACTGGGGACGGTTGCGGAACCAGTTCGCGCAGACGGACATCGCCGACCAGATGTTCCCGGACGTCATCACGCTGGCGCTGAAGAACACCGTGCTGTACACCCTGTCCGGCTTCGTCTTCGGACTGGCCCTCGGCATGCTTCTCGCCCTGATGCGGCTGTCGTCCGTGGGCCCTTACCGCTGGCTGGCCGGCGTCTACATCGAGATCTTCCGAGGGCTGCCCGCCCTGCTGATCTTCATCTTCGTCGGCGTCGCAGTCCCCCTCGCGTTCCCCGGCACGGAGATCCCCGGTGGGACGTATGGCAAAGTGGCCCTCGCGCTCGGCCTGGTGGCGGCCGCGTACATGGCGGAAACGTTCCGGGCGGGCATCCAGGCGGTGCCCAAGGGGCAGCTGGAGGCGGCCCGTTCGCTGGGCTTCTCGCACGCCCGGGCCATGGTCTCGATCGTCGTCCCGCAGGCGTTCCGCATCATCCTCCCGCCGCTGACGAACGAACTGGTGCTCCTGTTCAAGGACTCCTCGCTGGTGCTGTTCCTCGGTGTCACCCTGGAGGAGCGCGAACTGTCCAAGTTCGGCCGCGACCTGGCCAGCCAGACCGCCAACTCCACGCCGATCCTGGTCGCGGGCTTGTGCTATCTGCTCATCACGATCCCGCTCGGCTTCGTCGTACGCCGTATGGAGACGAAGGCCCAGGAGGCCGTCAAATGAGTCGTCCAGAAATCCAGGTCCGGGACCTGTACAAGTCGTTCGGCGACAACGAGGTGCTGCGCGGTATCGACCTGGAGATCGGACAGGGCGAGGTCGTGTGTGTCATCGGCCCGTCCGGCTCGGGCAAGTCGACCCTCCTGCGCTGTGTGAACCTGCTGGAGGAGCCGACGAAGGGCCAGGTCTTCGTCGGCGGTACGGAGGTCACGCACCCGGACGTCGACATCGACGCCGTCCGCCGCCGGATCGGCATGGTCTTCCAGCAGTTCAACCTCTTCCCGCATCTGACGGTGACGGAGAACCTCACGCTGCCGCAGCGCAGGGTGCTGAAGCGGGACAAGGCGGAGGCGGCGAAAGTGGCCGCCGAGAACCTGGAGCGCGTGGGCCTGTCCGAGAAGGCGACCGCGTACCCGGCGTCCCTCTCCGGCGGCCAGCAGCAACGCGTCGCCATCGCAAGGGCGTTGGCGATGGGCCCGGAGGTCATGCTCTTCGACGAGCCGACTTCGGCACTCGACCCCGAACTGGTCGGCGACGTCCTGGCGGTGATGCGCAGGCTGGCGAACGAGGGCATGACGATGATGGTCGTCACGCACGAGATGACGTTCGCCCGCGAGGTCGCCGACCGGGTCGTCTTCATGGACGGCGGAGTGATCGTCGAGGAGGGCACCCCCGCCCGGGTCATCACGGCCCCGACCCACGAACGCACCCGCCACTTCCTCTCCCGCCTGCTGGACCCGGCGATGGCGGAGGTGGAGGAGGAGACCTCCGACCAGGTGGGCGGCACGGCTGACTAATGTGCCCTGCATGAGCGATCAGGCGGTGCTGCATGTGAAGGGGCGGGTGCTGGTCGGCCCGGAGGAGATCCGGGACGAGCTGTGGGTGGTCGGCGGGCGGATCTCGTACGACCGCCCGCCCGGCGCCCGTGACATCCGTACGGTGGAGGGCTGGGCGCTGCCCGGCCTGGTCGACGCGCACTGCCATGTGGGTCTGGGTCCGCACGGCGCGGTGGACGTCGATGTCGCCGAGAAACAGGCGCTGACGGACCGGGAGGCCGGCACCCTGCTGATCCGCGACGCGGGGTCCCCCTCCGACACGCGTTGGGTCGACGACCGCGAGGACCTGCCGAAGATCATCCGAGCCGGGCGGCACATCGCCCGCACCCGCCGCTACATCCGGGGCTACGCCCACGAGATCGAGCCCGACGACCTGGTGGCGTACGTCGCCCAGGAGGCCCGGCGCGGCGACGGCTGGGTCAAGCTGGTGGGCGACTGGCTGGACCGGGGCACCGGCGACCTCGCCGCCTGCTGGCCGCGCGAGGCCGTGGAGGCGGCGATCGCGGAGGCCCACCGGCTGGGCGCGCGCGTCACGGCCCACTGCTTCGCGGAGGACTCCCTGCGGGACCTGGTGGAGGCGGGCATCGACTGCGTGGAGCACGCGACGGGCCTCACGGAGGACACGATCCCCCTGTTCGCCGCACGAGGCGTGGCGATCGTCCCGACCCTGGTGAACATCGCGACGTTCCCGAACCTGGCGGCAGCCGGCGAGACCAAGTTCCCCGACTGGTCGGCTCACATGCGCCGCCTCCATGAACGCCGCTACGACACGGTGCGTTCCGCGTACGACGCGGGAATCCCGGTGTACGTCGGCACGGACGCCGGCGGCACGCTGCCGCACGGGCTCGTTGCGGCGGAGGTCGCGGAGCTGGTGACGGCGGGCATTCCGGCGCGGGCAGCCCTGTCGGCGACGACATGGGGTGCACGGGAGTGGCTGGGCCGGCCCGGGCTGGTGGAGGGGGCGGCGGCGGACCTGGTGGTGTACGAGGCCGATCCGCGGGCGGACGTAAGGGTGCTGGGGGCGCCGCTGAGGGTGGTACTGAACGGGCGGATCGTGAGCTGACACCGGGGACTGACACGGCCACGTGGGTGAATGTGGAGAACGTACGTGCCGTGTGATTCGAAGATCTGCGCGGAAACATCACGTAGGAGTGAAGTCCCGTCAGATTGCTGACCGTTGACTGCCTGTACGTAATTCTTACCGGGTCCCAAGCGTGTCTCTTCCGAGGGGTCCCCGAACCTTGAACGCCAACAACTTCCGCCTGCCCGCACGCCGTCTGGCCACCGTCGCGGCGGCGACGGCCCTGGCCGCCGGTCCCGCGAGCCTGGCCCATGCGACGGAGGACCAGGGCCGCGCGAGCGCGGTCGTCCTCCGCACCGGGCTGAACGTGTCCCTCCTCAACAAGAGCGTGAACGTCCCGCTGGAGGTCGCCCTCAATGAGGTGCAGGCACCCCAGAGCGCCGAACAGACGGCGCTGACCGCGAAGTTGGACGGCGTGGACGGGGGGAAGCCGTTCACGGTGCTGGGGGCGGAGGTCGCGGAGGCGAAGGCGACGGTGACGGAGGGGAGGGCAGAAGCGTCAACGACCCTCGCCCACGCGAAACTCCACGTCCCGGGCCTCCCTCTCCTCTCCCTGATCGAGGTCGAGCAGGTCACGTCGAAGGCGACCTGCGTGGCGGGGGAGAAGCCGGTCGCCACGGCCAACCTCCTGGGCTCGGTGACGGCTCTCGGCAAGAAGGTGACACTGACGCCGAGCGGCCCGGTGGAGGTGAAGGTGCCGGCTGTCGGCGAGGTCACGCTGGCCCTGTCCCAGACGGAGACGACGACACGTACCGCGGCCGCGACCGCGCTCGAACTCAAGGTGTCCGTCAACCCGTTGGACCTGAACGTGGCGGAGGTCGAGGGCACGGTGACCTTGGCGAAGGCGACGTGCGAGGCACCGGAGGAGCAGGCGACGACGCCCGCATCACCGACGCCGGCATCGAACGTGAAGCCGCAAGGGGCACAGGCGGAGGAGGGCCTCGCGGAGACGGGCGGCAGCTCGACGACGCCGTATCTCGCGGGCGGCGCACTGGCGTTGCTCGCGGCGGGCGCGGGAGCGGTGGCACTGGCGCGCCGCGGCAAGAGCTGACGCGGGGCCGTATTTCTTCGCCCCCGCCGCCCCTACCCGTCCCATCCCCTGGGGGCTGCGCCCCCAGACCCCGCTATCGGCCCTAAAACGGGCCTTGTCCTCAAACGCCGGACGGGCTAAAAGATCAAGCGCCGGCCAGCAC